>CAZFJG010000030.1:0-15563 GCA_964519285.1 uncultured Synergistales bacterium
TAAGGGATGGAAACTGTACAAGATCTAACCACATATTAATTACCCCCTCCTTTTTGATCTTCCTATAAGGGATGGAAACCAAGATAATGAATAAAAGTATCAGATATATAAAAGCTTTTTGATCTTCCTATAAGGGATGGAAACCACAAGGAACGGATACGGGACTACTCCAACTAACAAACTTTTTGATCTTCCTATAAGGGATGGAAACAAATTCAACATTGGAAATATTGTATCGCGTCATCACCTTTTTGATCTTCCTATAAGGGATGGAAACACCGCCCAATACACGCCAAACAAATACGTATCTTCCTTTTTGATCTTCCTATAAGGGATGGAAACTATAAATAATGTATAGTCTAATCTAATTAAAAGGACTTTTTGATCTTCCTATAAGGGATGGAAACTGTAGTTCGTTGCCCGTTGTTGACCCAACTATAGGGGACGGAAGTTACAAATGAAGATGGCTGTCAGAGACAAGAGCAAGACCCAAAATTACAGTTTTCTTTGAAAAAATTGCGATTATAGAAGTATCTTTTTAATTGATCGGAAAATGTCTTGCCTTCCCGCAAAACCTGCCAGCAAAAATTCTTTCAAAAAATGATCCGCAGATTTTTCAACTCCCTTAAGTTGTCGCTGTGAATGGTAATTATTACATTTGACACAATGACCCAAAGCCTTGAAATAAAAAATGAAAAGATCCCACGCGTGATATAAGCAGTTAGTGTTACTGTACACAGTTATTCAGATATCTGCTGAAGTGAGTTCAGTTAATTATCCTTATAAAAATCACACGACATAGTCGCTACCTGGTCAGGTGTATCAAAGCCTGAAAAAAACATACAAAAATCATCCTGCCTATAGATCCGATAAAGTTCCCGAGCATGGCAGACAGGATTCAGTCCTTATTTTTTAATGGGTCAGGAGATATTGAAAACAAGGCACATAAACAGATATTGCCTTAAGGACTTTGACAGCAAAATAGGGATTCAAAGAACTGTAGCTAAGGAGATATTGGAAGTCGTTTTTCTTATGTAGTGGCAGATTTGAAAAAAGAGATAATAAAACCTGGAAAGGGATTGTCTATATGTCGGTAATGGGTATATTCAAAATGATAGCCTTCAAAATGGAGGGTATCAGGTCACTTGCCCTTGGGGGGTTTTTCATCTCCGTTATACACTGCCTGATCGATCTTCTGGTTCTCGGGCCTGGATCGCTTCTCAGGGCAAGTCTCCCTGTTACACTGGTTTTGGATGTAATCGCGATATTAGCGTCAACTTAAAATAATAAGAGTTTCAGGTACGTTCTATATTATCCCAGCCCGGAGGGGAAAATATTCTACATATTTTTTGATGATAAAAATGATACCAGGTTCACCGAAAGCATTGAATCAGCTACTACTTTCGGATCAAAGGAAGAAGCAAGGTAAGCAGGCAACAAACCTAGGACTTGTTCCTAAGGAAGATCTCCGGCTGGTTACACTGGTGGTATTTTAGAATAAGAACTTAGAGCGACCAGTTCCGCAAAAGGGCCTTTCCTCACCTGGGTTCCTGACGTTCCTGTTCCGGAATTTCTCTTTGAGCCTTTGAATTGACAGTATTATGCTATGGTTACAGATATATTAAATTACTGTTGTTGTATAATTACAGAAAAGGATTTGTTTTCAGGGGATTCTATCTTATGATAAAGGTTTAAAGATGCTACTGATAATCGACCAAAGGAGACTTATTCATGAAAAAACTCGTGATATCAACCATTGGAACTTCTATTGCTTCTTTCTGTTCAGTTGACCGGGATCTTATGAAATCTGTTCTTGACTGGGACAGCAAGGCAGATGAGATAAAAGGACAACTTAGAGAGGGTCTGAAAAGATCGGGCATAGACCTTCAGAACAGAGAGCAAAGGCGGCAGATATCAGCAGAACTTAACGCCCTTGACAGGATAGGAATTTCTTCCGATGATTCGGTAGTGCTGCTTGCAAGCGATAACGCCCAGGGACGGGTATGTTCGGAGTTGCTGAAGGAAGTAATAATAGAATCCTTTGGTCTTAAATCTCCCCAGGTTGAGGTAAAGAGGATAAAGGGGATGCAGGTCTATGACGCAGAGACTCTGCGGAGGGAAGGCATAATTAATCTTATCGATACGGTTGCAGGAGGCTACCTTACAAATCCCCAAATAGAGAATTCATACGAAACGATCATTAATCCGGTTGGTGGGTACAAGGTGATAGTTCCTTTTCTGACAGTGCTTGGCATGCTCTATAGAAAGAGAATAGTATATATTTTTGAGCATTCAGGAACACTAATAGAAATTCCACCTCTGCCCTTCAGCTACGACCTGGACCTTTATGAGAGGGCAAAACCTGCTATAAGATACATAGAAGAGGAAACTGCAGTGCCTGAACAGGCTTTCTTTGCAAAAATTTCAGGTTATTGTCACGACGAAAAAGATCTTTTTTCGTCGTTCATAGAACCGGCAGGGAACGGTATGGTGACCCTTTCTCCATTGACGTTCTGTCTACAGAGCGGGAGGGACAAACCCCGGGAAGTGAAAGTTACAAAAGAAATCCAGGAATATCTGAACACAACCAGAAATGCCCCTGTATTAGCTCTCAAAAGGATGCTGGATAATTCTCATGACCCAATATGGAGGGCAAGTCACATTCACAGGTGGGAAAACTCTGAATTAATTACCATAAAAAGGTCCAATACTGCCGAAAGGCTGGCCGGCTTCATAAAAAACGACGGAATATTTTATGTGACCCATGCTTTTACAGACCATGATGATTATGAGCGGATCCTGGGAAATAATAAAGTTTCGGATTTTGCTAACACAGAATTTATTTTCTGGGAGAATGACGAGGATCTCGGTGATCCCTCTGACGAAAGTGATGCCCTCAGGAAAGACAGGGACAGGCTCCTTATTGAGAATAAGGATCTTAAAGAGAAGATCGGGGATAAACCTGACAGGGGAAAAATCTTCTGACTATCCAGATCCTTCAGGAGGAAAAAGCAAACCTGGACAAGAAAAATTCCAACAGGCAGAAAGAGCTCAATTCCCTGTTAAAGTCTCTGGAAGAAAAAGAAATAGACTACCTTAAAAGAAAAGGCACTGAGCTCGAGGACAGGAAAAACCAGCTTGAACAGGAACTGAGCCTTGTCGGTAAAAACTGGCTGTTCTTGAGGAATACAGAAGTCATCCTTTAAGATCTTTCCCCAAGAACCTTTTTTGGCAACAGGCCCTGATAAAGGATCTGGAGAACAAGGGGATTACTTCAGGCATTTAAGTGGGTACATCAAGTCTGCGGTCTGCCCTGTGCCGTGAGTTGAAGTTCCCTTTATTTACGAGAAACAGCATAATTCAAGGACCAATTGTCTGCTACAGATGATTTATGCTTTTCTGCCTTTCATAATGCTTTTTGAGAATTGCATTTACTCTGAACGTATATAACTACAGGTTTATATCAAAACCAGTTCCTAACGGACGGGTTAATTATTTCCTTTCTACCATTCAGAAGATATCAATCGAATATCAGGTCCCATTGCAGATGTATAAATGCTTCCCCTGTCTTACAGGAAGTGTTCTGGAATGATGCATCTGTTTCTTGATCTTAAAAAACTTCGTTTATAAGAGGAGGTAATGTCGGAAGAGGGGCTTATGTTTTAGCCTTTATTATTGATATTGTGGTTTTCCTGCTGGTCTTTGGATTACTGGTATTTGTGTTCTGATAAAGAGTGTTTTCTGCAAAAATTTTGAAATGGTAAAGGTGAAATGTAATTATAATGGCTGTTGCAGTAATTATTCTGGCAGCGATATTTCTTCCTGCTTCTCCGTTATATGCATCTGATGGACGCAACGATGAACAGGCAGAATGCGGGTATTGGGATTCAGAAAATAAAACCAGGAAAATACCGGGTATTTATCGTTGCCTCAAATTAAACTGTAAAGCACTGATAATTCTTTTCATAGGATTTGTACTTTTCAGTGCGGAAGGGGAAATATTATTTTTCTGTGAGGCTCTTATAATGGGGGGGTATATTATTTGCAGGCTGGCCGGTCTTCAGGTTGATAATCTGCAGTTATTCACGTGAAAAGGATAATGAGGGGGTGCAGAATATTTCTCTTGGCCAGGCTCTATCCCGGGTAAAGAATAACATTAAAGGGTTGTCAGAATCGGTAAAAAAGAGTTTTGGCGGTCAAGTTGTTTTTAAAAAAGGTAATTTATGATAGAAAGGGTGAAAGGATATGTCCGAAAAAGGAACTGTCAAGCAGGACAGATGGTGTTACAAAACCACCAGGACGTCTGCCCGTAGGATAGTAAAACGGCAGAGAAGCAAGGCTCATCGTATGTACAATAAAGACCTGTCATTTGATTCCCGGGAGCAATAGGGACAAAGTCTTTTGATTTCTGTGTGACTGGGTGGTTTTGCCCAATGGCTGATTGAACAAAGACTTTATGTGGCTGATAATAAATTAAAGATATGATCGTTCAAGGGGGGTGAACTCCATGGCCAGAGATATTTCATCGAAAAGAATGCAAAGGTTGTTCAAACTGATGACAAGGTTTATCAGCACTCCTTATGTTTGTAAAATGGATCTCTTCGATGAATTTGGATATTCCAATCCAAAGGCCCTTCAGAGAGACCTGGCCTTTTTAAGGGACGATCTCTATTTTGATGTAGTTTATGACAGAGGAAAGGACTGCTATTATCTCAGGGACAGGGACGCAGATTTTGTGGTTAATTGCCCCCTTTCTGAGGATGAGTTTCTGGCCATGGTGGCAGGAATAAATATGGCTGGTCACTTTATCCCCTACCTTGGTTCCAGCTGTGAAAGCCTTAGAAACAAGATAAAGAATATCATACCGGAGAGGAGCAGGCCAAAAGGTGAGACCCTTGCAATTTCCTCAACAGTGAATCTGCCTGTTTCAAGGATGGATCCCCACGTGTTCCGAATGATCGTAAATTCAATACATGAGCAGAAAGTCCTTAAGGTCCAATATCGGTCACCCTACGGTAAGGAGAGGAAGACCAGGGTCCATTTCATCTCGCCCTGGTTTATATATTTTAGATACAGGGCCTGGTATCTCTGGGGAAAGAGCAACAATTATTCCGAAGCTGGGCCTTTCCGGATAAGCCGGATAGTTATAGCAGAACCTGTGGAAGTGCCATTTGAGGAGAAGCCTGAAGAACTGGATATCGGGGATTTTGCCTTTAATGACAATCCACTCAGGCAGGATCCTGTAAAAGTGGAGCTGAAGATATATGAACCCTTTGCTTCATCTGTAAAGGATGTTCCGAGCTGGTATCCATGCCAGAAGGTCTGGCCTACCAGAGAAGGTGATGCAATACATTTTACTGCCGAAGTAAGGGATATGACAGATATTTCAAGATGGATACTTTCTGCAGCGGACTGTGTTGAGATAATCTCTCCGGATAAGCTCAAGAAACTGGTAAAGCATAAAGCTGAAATACTACTCTCCAGGATTTAAACTGCAAATAGATTTTAATGACTTCAGAAAAGTGACCTTCAGGGACTTAAAATGTCCTTTACATCCTGTATTATAACTTGTATCAGTTAATAATGGTCATTTCGAATTTACAAATAAATCTTTTCACTAATTATTCCTTAACAGTTAGAAAAAAATCACAAAAGGCATTAAAAAGACCTGAGCTGTCTCTTAAATCCTGTATTATCATTGCTGTAAAACAAAAATATGTATTAGTAATTATGCGGTGGAGAATTTGTTAAGTAAGGACTTGATAATTGATAGATCACAAGGGGAGAAATCTGAAATAATGTAAAAAGTTATATTACTGTTACTTGTTGTTCTTGCTTTTGTTCTCATGATCGGAGATGCTGGTTCCGCCTCTCCTGTGGGGTCTGCTATCAAAAGAGGTGTGAGATACATAGACGACCTCGGAAGAATGGTCCTGAACAAGGGCGATGATGTTGCCCGATTTGCTGTAAAGCATGCTGACGATCTTGCAAAGATCTCGTATAAATATGGAGATGATGTGGCAGATCTGGTAAGAAAATACGGGGACGAAGTTTTCGAAATATCTGACAAAAACAGGGCCAGGCTTCTCAAACTTAGCGGCAATTATCCTGATAGTGTTGTCAGGGTAGCTCTTCATGGCGGAGATGATGCAATAAAGGCCCTCGCACGAAAGAGATTTCTGACGAAGCCTTTAGCCTGGGTGAAAGAGCATCCGTTCATTACTGTTTTGACAGGATCCCTGTTCTGGTTCCGTGATGCTATAACATCATAGGGAGCAGTAATAGCAAAGGTTGCAGTATCGATAGCCGGGATCATGTTGATTATCATCCTGACGGGGTTCCTCTCCGGGTTTGTCCTTTTTGCCGTCAGAAGCTGGATCTTTGCCTTCAGAAGTTTGAAAAAAGTCCTGTGTTCTGCGAAAAAACCGGCAGGATCCGGGCATGAAAAGGCTGATCAAAGCTTCAGCGCTTAGAAAAATCTTAATATCTCTTATTATAATTTCACTTTTTGTTTTGGCCGGTCTATAATGAAAATTAAGAGAAAAATAAGCAATATTTACCCACGGAGTTGAAGAGTAAGAGAGAATTGCACAATATTGCCAAATTTTTCAACTGTAACCTTTCATACTCCTTAGATGCACTTTTTAAAGATTTACATCATGTTTATCTACAGGAAGATGGTTATTCAGCTAATGGAATGTGCAGATGCTCTCAAGATCCTCGATTTAAAAGTTTCTTTCCGTGCCGTTGAAAAGATAACTCTCCCTGTTTTCAAAGGCAATGTTTTGAGATCTGCCCTCGGCAGGTCCTTGAAAGATGTTTTCTGCGTGGCTTATGGAAGACGCGAGTGCAATGGCTGTATGCTTGAGGATTTATGTACCTACCGAAAACTTTTCCCTTCCCAAACTGCCCATTCTGAGATCAAGAGGGCTTCAATGCCTTACATTGCTTCCTTTCCCGGTATAACTCCAAGTGACATAGATAGAGGCTGCTTTTTGAAGCCGTACTATCTATATAGAGAAGTCTTAATTCAAGTGAAAGTTTTTTGGCAACTAACCTGTTCAAAGGGAGGATCAGACTTTGAAAAACATACTTATTTCATTTGTTGGCAATCATGACCCCTACGGCAGTGGCGATACGGAAGGGCCTCTTCTTACTCTCGCAGGCAGCAGGGACTTTGACGATATCTACCTTTTCCCAAGCGGTAAAATGCCCGGTTGCAGCGAAAAGGACTGTACAGAGGGAAAAGCCAGGGAGGCCTGCAGCCTGCTGGAAAAGAAGTACAGCCATCCTGTTAAATGCTATGTATATCCTCTAATACTTGACGACCCGACGGATTTCGCCCAGATACTTCAAGAGATGAAAAAGTACCTGTCGCAGATAATAGATCATTATAAAGGGGGAAAGGTCTGTTTTAACCTGAATTGTACTTCGGGGACTCAGCAGATGAGTGCCTGTGCGTATGTTGTAGCAAATGCCGGCTACATCCCGGGAGTCAAACTATGGCAGGTAAGAAATCCCCATGTGCTGAAGGGAAAGGGCTCTGAAAATGCTGAAAGGGTAATAAAAATTAAAAGCCACTTTGTCGAAGAGGAGAATATCCTTTCCAGGATAAGGCAGTATCTCGGGGAATTCAATTTCAGCCTCCTCGGGAAAGAATGTCAGAGGCTCGAGAATATCAGTGCTTACCTTGAACGCAAGGGAAAGGCAAGGCTTGCGGGTTCTGTTTTTAATGCCTGGCACCTTTGGGACTGCATGCAGTTTCGAGGAGCCCAGAAACAGCTTCAGGGAGTAAGGGATAGGATAGAGGATACAGTTGGATCGAGGGATCTTATCCGGATTATAGATAAACAGGCCGCTTTTCTGGAAAAGATCATCCAGGGTGGGGAAAAGGAAAACGCCGAAAATCTTACAGAGATCTACTTTAATGCACTGAGATGCAATGCGAGAGGATCTTATTTCGATGTCCTTGCCAGGACATGGAGAATATGTGAGGGAATACTGTATTACAGGCTCAGGGAAAACTGGGAGATCGATCCCAGGAATCCTCTTGGTTCGCCAGACAGGGAACTTGGCAGGAATATAGCTGATCATCTGGGGGCATCCCAGTCAAACAATATCAATAATTCACTTAACATTACCAAGGCAGATATCGTTCTTAAACAAGTAATAAAGGACGAGGTTTATATGGATTTTATGAAATCCACCTCGGTTTCGGCTTATGAAAAGCGCAGTACAGACAGGAAAGAAGTAACTCTGGATTCCCTGAGGGACACCATCAGGAAACAGAGAAATTCTTCGATCATTGCTCATGGGATGGAACCTGTGCGTGATCTCGATGCCAGAAACTGCATAGTTCTGACCGAAGCGATGTTAAAAAAATTCGTGAAGGGATCTGGATTACTTTTTAAAGATTATCCCCTTCTTCCGAAATATATTAACGTGCTTACGGATTTCCTTGCAGAATAGGAAGGATGGGTATTTCCCGTAAATGTAATGTGTGTAAACTATCAGATTATTTGATCTTTTGGAGGTGAAAGTATGGATAGGAGCATTAATATTCCTCCTCCCGAAGTTCCTTCAGGAAAGAACCTGAGGAAAAATGAGGTAAAAAAGGACCTTCATTTCAATTTCGCAACGCCTCTTTTCGGGAGCGAGGTAAGTAAGGAAGAGCAGGACCTTGTGACTCCTGTGAGGGTTCCCTCAATAAGGGGTCAGCTGAGGTTCTGGTGGAGAGCTCTGGCCGGCAATGCCTGTTCTTCTTTTCGTGAGCTCAAGGAAAAGGAAGATCGGGTATGGGGTAGCACCTCTTCCAGGAGTTCTGTGTCCGTGGTAGTAAAAAACGTCTTTATCCCGGAGAAAGGGGGAAACCACAACAGCCCTCCGAATTATGTGGTTTTTCCCTACAGGCAGAGCAAAGTAAAACCCCTTGAAAACGTGGCTTTTGACCTGGAAGTGAAGTATCCGGAAGAACTTGAAAAGGAAGTCCTTGCAGCTTTATGGGGCTGGTCGAATTTTGGCGGTTTAGGCGCGAGGACCAGGAGGGGTGGAGGGAGCCTCTTCTGCGCTGAAATGGCTCCGCCCTCTCATGAACCAGATGATCTGAGAAAGTGGTTTTCAGAATGGTTTGGAAGGATAGCATATGAACCCTCCAGCATTGTTCCAGACTGGCCTGTCTTCAAGGGTTCCGTATATCTTGGACCTGTGCAGTCCAACCCTTATTCTGCCTGGGAAAAGTCCATTGGTGTTCTTGAAAGGTTCAGGCAGGGTGAGGGGATAGGAAGGAACAAAGGATCCAGTGGAAGACAGGGCAGGTCAAGATGGCCCGAGGCGGATTCGATCCGGAGGATAACAGGAAAAAGTTCACCCCGGCACAAGCCCTCTCCCGAAAAACCGGAGAAAGCCTTTCCGAGGGCAGAACTGGGTCTTCCAATAATAATGTGGTTCAAGGACAGGAGGGATGGTGATCCGGGAAGTGTTACCCTGAGTCCCTCCATGAAGGGAGAAAGGGCCGAGAGGATGGCCAGTCCCCTGATACTGAAAGTGCTTGCCCTGAAAAATAACAAGTACCTGCCCCTTTGCCTGTGCCTTGGCACACCTGCACTTGAAGGTGTCTACGTGGATGAAGGCAGAAAAAAAGAATGTTACGGAGCGTCAGGCCTTTCGGATCCGTCTTTTTCAAAGTACCCCGGATCCCCCATGTCAGGAAGGTCAGACAGGGGTTCTGCGGTTGAGGCCTTTCTTGCATTTGCCTGTGAGAACGGTTTTAAGGAGGTGTCGAAATGAGCAGATTCCTTGTGGCAATGTCAATAGGCCCTGTGCAGGGATTCATATCCGCCTCCAGAAAGACTCGGGATTTGTGGTTCGGGTCATTCATACTCTCGGAGCTATCCAAGGCAGCAGCGAGGGAAGTGGAATGTTCCGGAGGAGAACTGGTCTTTCCATGCCCCGAATCGAAGGAAAGTCTGGAACAGGAAAGTGACTGGTCTGTAGCCAACATAATCCTTGCTGTCAAGGACGGAGATGATCCTATCGAGTTTACGCGTTCTATCAGGAAGGCTGTCCAGAATTGCTGGGAGGATTACTGTTCACAGGCCTACGAGATAGCATCAGCTTACATTGACCGGGATATATGGAATTCACAGCTCGATGATGTAATAGAGTTCTATAGCTCCTGGGTAGACCTTCCGGAAGGCAGTGACTATGCATCAAGAAGGCAGCGTGTGATGTACCTCCTTGCAGGAAGAAAGAACTGCCGTGACTTTTTCCAGAGGACCGGCAGCTACGGCATAGAAAAATCTTCTCTCGACGGATCAAGGGAGAGCGTAATCAGGAAACGTCCCTCAGGAAGTGCTTCTCTAAAGCTGGGAGAAGGAGAACACCTCGACCTGCCTGGGCTGGTGAAGAGGATATCGGGCGAAATCAGACATTTTCCGTCTGTTACAAGAATAGCCTGCGATTCCTGGATAAGAAAGGCCAGTGCAGAAACAAGGGAGGAGTTCAATGCCCTTGTAGATCTTTGTGAAGAACTGGCAGGGAAGAACATCATTGTCCGCCTGAAAGATCCTTCTTTTAATAGAGAGGCCGATCTATTCCCCTACGAGGGGTCATGTATTTACCCGGGCAGATACAGTTCGATCTTCCAGGAGGCAGGTTCCAGCGTGGAAGAAATAGAATACTACACAAAAAAGCTTGAAACCATAACAGGAAGAATTGAGAAGAGGATAGGACATCCCGGCACGAACTGTGCGGTAATCGCAGCTGATGGGGACAGAATGGGCAAAGCAATATCTTCCATAAAGGACATGAAAGAACATCGGGACTTCTCGGTTGCACTTTCAAGATTTGCAGCAAAGGCCACGGAGGTAATAAGCCTGCATAATGGTTCCTGTATATATACAGGAGGTGATGATGTCCTTGCCATGGTTCCCGTTGAAGAATGTCTTGCATGCGGAAAAGAACTTCATGACGTTTTTTCAGATATTCTTTCAGAGGCAGGTTTCGGAAAAATGAACCTCACCCTGTCGGTCGGGATAGCAGTTTGTCATTTCCTGGAGTCACTCGAAGATATATTATCCTTTGCCAGGGAAGCTGAAAGAATAGCCAAGGAACCTGACCGTAACGGTCTTGCCGTAGTTGCCAGGACAAGGAGCAATGCACCTCTGTCAGCAAGGGAACAGTGGAGAGATGATCCTGATAGCCTGGAAAACCGGCTTGGCAAATGGCACAGGCTTTTCGAGGATAGTGTTCTCCCCGGCAAACTTCCCTATGATCTTAGGGGAATGGTTGTCGATTACGAGGAATGGGAAAACAAGACAGACCTTCCCGGTGCGATCTCTGCTCATATGACCCATATCTTTCAGCAGAAAGGAATTGACAGAGCAAAAGCTTCCTATCTCCTGGAAAGAGCAAAGGAAATAGAGTCAGCCCGGGACTTGAAAGACCTCGCAAGTGAACTCCTTCTCTCCCAGAGGGTCTGGTGTTCACAAGAGGAAGGAAGGAGTTAGGGAAATGGATCACTTAATTACTGTAACTCCAAGAGATCCAATTATTGCCAGGGATTCAAGGCCCTTTGGAAGAGGTCAGGGCAACAGGATGCGTTCTCTTGGATGGCCTATGCCCTCCACACTGGCTGGCTCGCTCAGGACCATGCTGGGTAATCTTTCCGGAGGCTTTACGACTGAAAGAGTAGAAAGGCTCAAAAAGGTTTCAATATCGGGTCCGCTTCCTTTCTCAGGGGGTGAGTTGTACATTCCGTGTCCTGGTGATTCTTATGCAGTAAAAGATGGAGGAATGCTTAAAGGTTATTCCCTGAGACCTCTTGGAATGGGTGATAAAGAGGGATGTGACCTGCCTAAGGGATTACTTCCTCCTGTCCCGGAATGGCAGAAAGGTGATCTTGAGACAGAGTCTTTTCCTCCCTTCTGGTCTGAAGATAACATAGTGAATTGGATGTTAAAGAGAAAGGAAGAGGATTTTAAGATCCCTGATTGGAATGCAGAAAAAGGGGACTACCCAAAAGGGTTTATAGGTCTTCCTCCCATGGATGAACGAACCCATGTCGAGATCGATCCTCTGACAGGAGCTTCCTCAGAAGGGGTTCTCTTCTCAACTACAGGTCTGGATTTTACAAAGGATGATTACTCCGCAGATCGGCGACCATCCCTCAGCATGATGCTGAGAGTCGAAACCGATGACCCTGAGTTCCTTGAAATACTGAATGGATTGAACGCTATGAACACCCTTGGTGGAGAGCGGCGCCTTTCATTCTGGAGACATGAACCTGAAGGAAATAACTGGTCTTGTCCAGATCCTATTCGGAAAGAATTGTCGAATGCAGGGAATGGAAAGATCCGAATGTCCCTGGCAACTCCGGCTATTTTCTCTGACGGATGGAAGCCTGGCTGGATAGACAGCTCGGATCTAATAGGAACAGTGCCCGGAACAGACGTTGATGTCCGACTTGTTTCAGCAATTGTAAGACCCTGGAAGCCTCTTGCAGGCTGGAGCTATGAAAAGGGGAAGAGGGGGCCAAAGCCAATAAGGAGACTGGTGCCTGCAGGCACGGTGTATTTTATGGAAGTAATAAAAGGGGATCCCCTTTCTCTGGCAGATATGTGGCTTAAACCTTTGAGCGACGGGGAACAGGACAGAAGGGATGGTTATGGTCTGTCCCTGTTGGGTACCTGGGAATAATTGTCTATATTTTTAAAATCAGGAGTTGATTAACAATGAAAAATAACTCAAGGACATACTTGATCCATGCTGTATCTTCCCTTCATGTGGGGTCAGGAAGAGGTGTAGGTTATATAGATCTTCCAGTTGTGAGGGAAAAGACCACTAATTGGCCTTTCATTCCCGGTACTGGCATAAAGGGTGTGGTATCGGACTATCATAATGCTTCTGGAGAAGGTGGCAGAAAGGACAGGATAAAAAGAATGGCCTTCGGTGCGGCGGATGACAGTAGTCTTGAAGCCGGTTCGAACGCAGGATCTCTTGTCTTTACAGATGCGAGGCTTGTCTGTCTTCCTGTGCGGAGTTTTTATGGAACTTTTGCCTGGTGTACCTGCCCTCTGGCATTGGCAAGGTTCACCCAGGACCTTTCCATGAGCTCAGTAAGTGAGGATCTGGAGATCCCTGGCGTGGACGAAGCAGGGAAGGGCCTTCTTCCAAAAGGGTCAGAACTGATACAGGAGGGGAACGTATATATCGAAGATCTCGATATCAAGGCCCATAATGACGAAAATGCTGAAAAGTGGGCGGGCTTTATCTCAGAACAAGTGTTCTCGGATAGCGCCTGGCAGGATATTTTCAGAAAACATTTCGTGGTACTTTCTGATGATGTGTTCAATTTCCTTTGCCAGACAGGTACAGAGGTTAGCGCAAGGATAAAAATCGATCCAAAAACCGGAACGGCTTCGGGCGGAGCATTATGGTACGAGGAGTCCCTTCCGGCAGAAACAATACTTTTCGGTCTTGTATGGTGTGACAAACCCAGATACAGTGACGGAGAAGAAGTTTCAAGAGAATATATGCTTTCAGAGTTCTGCAAAGGAGAACATTTCCTGCAGATGGGAGGTAATGCAACGACAGGAAAAGGAAGAGTAAGAATGGTATATCGCGGAGGTGAAAAGGAATGAGCCTTCAAAATAGAGAAGCTCTCCATACGAGGGACCAGCTGATGGCCCAGAGAGCTTACAGTCTTTTATCCAAGGTTGCGGAAAAAGATGAAAATATCCAGAAAGAGTACAGAAGCTTTGCCATGTCCTTTCCTGCACTGATACATACCTGTGGCCTGGCCCAGGCAGCGGCATTTGCCTACTCAAAGAAAGAATGGGATTTTATCGGTCATCTTGCAGAAGTTCTCGATGAAGAGCGGGACCTGAAAACATTTCTTGATATAATCCAGAAGGCTCCTCTTCAGAAATATCTGCGGCTGAATAACAATGCCCTTCTTGCAGCAGGATGGCTTAAGCGCTATTCAGCAGCTATGCTGAAATCCTGAGAAGGATGGTGATAATCCCATGGATGCTATCAGGGAAATACTGCAAAACTTAGAGAGATCAGAGGCAGCAAATGCCGGGCTCCTTTTGAGCCGCTATCTTGGATCTTTTGATGATGATAATAGGGAGATAAAAAGCCGGACTTCTCTAATGAACGAGGCTGTAACAGCTACGGTCAGGACGAAATCTCTCTATGAAAAAGGTTTTGAGAAGTGGGGAAAATACCTCGGTAATTTCCCTGCCACGAAGACTGACCGAATGTTCACTCAGGGAAGGATGGTGCATGGTCTTGGAAGCCAGAATGTCCTTGAGGCTGGAATTACACTTCACCATCTGTATGGAACTCCGATCATACCCGGATCATCTATCAAGGGGGTTGCGTCTCATTATTGCGATGAAGTGTGGGGTCTCTCCGATGAAAGGTTCAAAGAAAAAGGGGAGTACCACATTATCCTTTTTGGCACTCAGGAAGATGCGGGGCATATAATATTTCACGACGGCTGGATCGTCCCTTCTTCTCTGAAGACGGGGGGCAGAAGCGGGCTTGTGATGGATATAATGACACCTCACCATACCGACTATTATTCTGGAAAGGCCGCTCCAACCGATTACGACTCACCGAATCCTATCTCCTTTTTGTCTGTGACCGGCGAATTTCTCATTGCGGTAAGTTGCGATGTAGAAGATGAAAGGGGAGAAAAATGGTCTGAACTTGCACTGGAATTGATCAAGGAAACCCTGATCCAGCAGGGAGTTGGAGGGAAGACCAGTTCAGGTTACGGAAGGTTCCAGTCAGGTTGTAATGAAAGCTCTGGTAATTCTTCTTCCGGAGGGAATGTTGGTGTTTCAATCAACGTCAACCAGTATAACAACGGAGATAAGGTTATTTTTACCCGTATAGAGAATTCCAAAAAAGGGAAGCCACGTTTTCAGGCAGATGACGGTTTTACCGGCAATATCACCTCGGGCGGAGTTCCTCCTGTTGAGATAGGTGAGACAGTGACACTGGAGATAGTTTCAGTTAACGTAAAAGGTAAGAATTATATTCTTAAATACTCAGAGAAGTAAATTACATAGTTGAAGGTGCTTTTGATAATAGGATTAAAAACTTAATGAAGCCAGCATATCAAACTGAGCCAGTTCTTTAAAATAATACCTGGCTCAGTTTGAGGGGTTAGTTATTATGAAGAGAAAAATTGCAAATAAGACAATAGTTTGATATGACCTATGGGCTCAAGGCGGAATCATTGTTTTTTAATGAGAAAGGGAAAATACTTCACGAAAGAATTGATGATCTTGCGTGTTTTTTGAGTTCACCGTCAGGGCCAAATCTAAGCCGTCGTTATTTCAAACAGTTGGTAAAAGATTTTGTCCCAGCATCTACACATGAATTTGACGCATGGTCAGATAGAGGAGCCCGGCGTTGATTCTGTCATTACGAGAAAAATATGCTTGTGATAGATAATATTGGTTCTGGAATAGGTCATTGATATTGTACAGTTTTGTCGTCGACCTCCAATAGCGTATAAACTCCGGGGGATCGACGAAGCCTTGTAATTA
>CAZFJG010000031.1:0-7234 GCA_964519285.1 uncultured Synergistales bacterium
TATAATAAAATCTTGTTATTATGTCAATATTTTGATGGAGTTGAATTCTTTTTTACAAGGAGTATGCAGATATGGACCTTTCCGAAAAAGAACTGAAAAAGACCCTGTCTTACAGGTGGATAGTCTGGGGTACCCTAATTCTGGCCTACATGGTGGTTTTCTTTCACAGGTTAGCTGCCGGAGTTGTCCGTGAAGATCTCACCACTGCCTTTGATCTGAGTGCCACAGCCTTCGGAAGCCTGTCTTCAATGTATTTTTACGCCTACATGATAATGCAGATACCTGTGGGAATACTTGCTGACTCCCTTGGTGCACGCAAGACGGTCACTGCAGGAATGATGCTTGCCGGCGCAGGGTCCATCCTTTTCGGGCTTGCCCCTACAACATCGGCAGTATTTGCAGGACGTTTTCTGGTAGGAATCGGAGTATCCACCGTCTTTGTCTCAACAATGAAGGTTCAGTCTCACTGGTTCAGAGAGAGAGAGTTTGCGACAATGTCCGGACTGACATCCCTTCTGGGGAACCTTGGGGGAGTTTTCGCCCAGACTCCCCTTGCCCTGGCTGTGGCAATCTTTACGTGGAGGATGACCTTCGCTGGAATTGGAGCCATTTCAATAGTTCTGGCCTTAATGTGCTATTTTCTGATCAGGAACAAACCCCAGGATATGGGTTTTCCACCGATCAACGAGGCCCAGATACTTTCCGAATCCTCAAAACCTGAAAAGATCAGCCTTCTGAAAGCCCTTAGAAATGTCCTCTCAGAATGGCGGACCTGGCCAGCCTTCGTCTTTTTCTTTTTTTTCTCGGGATCATATCTCGTCTTTGCCGGTACCTGGGGAGTTTCTTATCTCATAGATGTTTATGGAATGGGAAAACAGGCAGCTTCGTCATACATAGCATTTACTGTCTACGGTGGTATGGCAGGCAGTTTCTTCGCCGGTTGGATATCAGACAAGGTTGGACTGAGAAAACTTCCTCTCCTTGTTATGGGTGCTCTTTTCTCCAGCGGGTGGGGATTGCTTGTTTTTATGAAAGGAGGTCAACCTCCGGTTTTTCTGCTGAAGCCACTTTTCTTTTTCATGGGCTTTACGGCAATGTCCTTTGTTCTCTCCTGGGCAATAACAAAGGAGATGCACGCTCCTGCTTTCACGGGAATGGCCATATCGGTTGTCAATACAGGTGGATTCCTCGGACCCGCACTGTTAGCCACATTTATGGGAATGGTCCTGGACAGTTCGGCAGAACTTCCTGCAGTAGTTCAATATCACAGGGCTTTTTCACTGCTATTCTGGGGAAGTCTGACCGGTCTGGCATGCGCGTTCCTTTTGCCAGAGACAAGGTGCAGAAACGTTTACAGACAACGTTAGAAAAATGTGCAAATAACGTCAATGAGAACTTCGGGCTTCTTCCATACTTCTACGAAGCTCGTGGTCCAGAAATGTTTTGAGAGCAGCCCTCGCAAGAGCCCTGGCCCCCTTGTGTAGGGCTTCATATCCAAAGGGAGTAGTTACTGCTGCTGCAAAATCTCTGGTGTGACCTGCTATGTTCTCTTCTGTTATGGCAAGGACAGGCTGTATTGCCGGGCAGACATGGCTTACGTTGCCCACGTCGGATGACCCGAGAGGTCCCGGGGATTCCGAAAGGGGAATGTCCAGTTCTTCATACACCTCTTCCATCATGGTCTCAGCCGGCTCGTTTGGAACCATGTTGTCAAAAGGAGTCTCAAAGGTCTCCCAGCTCACCTTTGTTCCAGTTGCCAAGGCTGCACCTCTCGCACAGTCACAGGCTTTTTGAACCACTTCGTCGAGATAGGACCTTACCTCCGAACGAAAATAAAAAAGACCCTTTGCCTCTTCGGGAACTATATTGGGGGCAGTCCCGCCTGATGTGACTATTCCATGAATTCTGACATCAGGCTTCACATGCTGTCTCAGCATATCGATGGCGTGAAAGAACAACTGAAGTCCGTTAAGAGCATTGAGACCGTCCCAGGGGGCTCCGGCAGCATGTGCCGTCTTACCCCTGAAGGTAAATTCTATCGGATCGAGAGCAAGAGCCCTGTACCTGACGAAACTGTCCTTACTGTGGCTGTGGATCATCATTGCAAGGGTTACTCCGTCGAAGACCCCCTTGTCTGCCATTTCCACCTTGGCTCCCTTAGTTTCCTCCGCAGGTGTCCCTATAATCCAGAGAGAACCGTCTATACTTTCCATAACCTCAGCAAGACCTGCCGCAGCAAGAATGGACATACTGCCATGCAGACAGTGACCGCATGCATGACCTATTTCAGGCAGGGCATCGTACTCGACCATCAGGACAACTACAGGGCCGTCCTCTTTCCCCATTATCCCCCTGAATGCTGTTGGTATGTCTGCAAAGGGATACTCAACCCGGAAACCAAGCTCACCCAGCATGGCAGCCATTTTTTGACTAGCCAGGTATTCCCGGCCGCCCAGCTCTGGATTGGAAGCCATAAAATCGTTCAACTTTTCAGCCCTGGATCTGTAACTTTCTATAGCCCTGTCAACCATCTCCGCAAGTTTACTGTATGATTTCACAAAAGAACCTCCATGAAGAAACTGTTCGGAAAAGACCATGATAATGAATTATTCTTCGCTCGAAACAACCCTGTTCTTGCCTTCTCTTTTGGCCCTGTAAAGGGCCTTGTCGGCATTTTCAACAGCTTTTTCCCAGTTTTCAGTTCCCTTCAGTTCGGCCAGACCAAAGCTGGCACTTATTCCGAGATCCGGATATTTTTCAAAATTGATATTCAGCACATCCTGCCTTATCCTATCCGCGATCCCTACTCCTTTTTCAAGGTCCACGTCGTTCAGGATGACCATAAATTCCTCTCCTCCGTATCGGGCAGCAATATCATCTTTTCTTCTGTTCTCACAAAGGACCTTTGCAAAGACCTTAAGTACTTCGTCTCCGAACTGATGACCGTAGGTATCATTGATTTTCTTGAAATCGTCGAGATCTGCCATGATCACGATACGTCTTACATCCCTGTCCATTCCTGTAAGAAATTTCTCCAGGGTTCTCCTGTTCGCAAGACCTGTAAGGGGGTCCATGGATGCCAGGTTTGACATCTCTTCAGTAGTTACCTGCAACTGTTTTCTTTTCCTGCTCATCTCCCTGGATTCGCCGCTGAGATTGCTGTAGAGTCTGGTCATTTTTTTCATTATATCGTTATCAGTTAACATTCTGTACTCACAGAACATAAGGACCTTCCTGTCAGAAAGAAAAAAGACAGAGGTGGAAAATGTAGCGAAGCTGCCTCCAGGAGAAAGGAAATGAAGGACAGTTTCTCTGGGTGTACCCGGTACTGTAACTTGTCCGTCCTTGTCCGCTCCAAGTATCTTGCCCAGGGTAACCCTGCTTTCTTCGCCGAGGATCTCGTATATGGAAGAGATCTTCTTTAAGCTATCTTCACCGAAGAATTTTTTTGCACCTTCGTTACACCATTCAAAGTCCCCACTTCTGGAGATCCTGAAAATTGCAGTTTTAGATATATGGCACAGGAAATGATTCATTATACATTCAAGTTCTTGATCCATTTCCAAAAATTCACATCTGTTCAGATTATCCAATTTATCCCCTTCTCAGCAGGTCTTCAGCTATTCTGACAGCTGTCTCTGCATCCTCTGCGTAATAGTCAGCCCCCGTAGACTTCCAGACATCAGGATAATTACTGAAAGCCAGTCCTCCAACCATTATTTTGACCTTTTCACAACCCGGACATGACCGTACTGTCTCGATAAGCTCCCTGCAGGATCCAAGGTTGAAGGGAATTGCAACGGACAGTGCCAGAATATCAGGTTTGTTCTGAGACATGAAATCTGTCACATCCTGCACAGGCACATTGCTACCCATGAACCAGACCTTCCATCCGTTTTCCTCGAAGGTATCTGATACCATCTGTGCTCCGATATCATGATACTCGTTGACCACCGAAGCGACAAGGACAGTTCCCTTGTTGCGGTCTCCGGCTGGAATTAAAAGATCGTAAAGGTAGATCATAAGCCTCGCTACAATTGCTGAAGCAATATGTTCATGGGCAACGGAGATACTGTTTTCCTGCCAGAGGTCACCAACCCTGGCAAGGGCAGGTCTGAAAAGTTCTTTATAGATCTCATCAAGACTCTTCTTTTCTTCCACCTGAACCTTGACCATTGAAAATGCCTGTTCATACTCTCCGTTTACAAGGGTGTTGACAAACTTGTCCACAAGGTTTGGATCGTGGTTTAAAGCAACATGGGACGTGGTATTCACAATATTGAGATAATAGTCGTGATTATCACTGAGCCAGTGGTAAAGAGGAACAATTTTTTCTGCAGACTCTGTAGAAAGGGTTTCCTCTACTGCCTGCCTGTATAATCCGAAGATCACCGGAAAATATCTCTTTCCGACCCCATGGGAAAGGTAGGTCTGATAAACCCAGGGAATCAGGGAATCAAGGACATCCAGTCTTCTGATCTGCATTAAACTGGCTATGGTTTTGAAATGGTTTGAGTGGTTATCCATAACAACGCTAAGGGGACATTCATAAAGGACATCCGCCCTGTCTGGCAAGATCCTGAAAAGACCATTAGTTTTCTCTGCCAGCAGACCGGAATTCCGGGAGAACTCATTGATCACATGTTCGGGAATATCAAGATCTTTAAAAAAAGCTGCTCTTTCCTGATTTTGCTCCATTGCCAACCACCTCTTCCACTTTTTCCAGATTTTAACTTTACCATAAAGTCATCCTCAGGATAAAGTTCAGAGATGTACAGCTGGTTTCATAAAAAAAGTCTTTTAGAGGCTTAAGTAAATGAGAATTTTACAATATTTCAACTTTTAAAGATATCTTATGAAAATATAAATTGTGGAAACTGCGAGGGATCCTGACATGACTACAGCACCCCTTGCAAGGTAGGAAATGAAGGTAATCCTTATCCCAGATCTTTCTGCTATTCCTGACATTACGAGATTGGCAGATGCTCCAACAAGTGTACCGTTCCCCCCGAAACAGGCTCCAAGGGCAAGAGACCACCAGAGGGATTCACCCCCCATAGAACTCATCGAAGCAAAATCCCTCACAAGGGGTATCACTGCAGCAGTGTAAGGGACATTATCAACTACTGCCGAAATTAAACCTGACCCCCAGACCAGCAGAACAGTGATCATTTTAGGCCTGTCGCCAAAAAACGTGAAAATCTTTTCTGCGAGAATATGGATCAAACCAAGATGTTCGAGGGTTCCGACAAGCATGAAAAGGGAACTGAAGAAAAGGATTGTGATCCAGTCAACTTCCTTTATTATTTCCTCTACATCCACAGGGCATATGATCAACGCAAGAGCAGCACCGGAAAGAGCGATAGTTGCTGCTTCAAGACCCATCATTCCGTGAAGGGCAAATCCTACTATTACAAGAGCTATGACCCCAACTATTCTGTGAAGGAAAACCTTGTCATCTACGACCTTAGGTTCCCTGAAGGTTTTTGCTACTTCTCTTGTTCTGTCAGTTGACTTGAGTTCTTTTCCAAACCATAAATACAAAAGACAGAACATTACCACCATAGAAGCAAGAACAGCAGGGCCAAGGTTGACCAGAAAATCATTGAAAGTGAGACCTGCTGCAGAACCGATAAGAAGATTCGGAGGATCACCAATCAGTGTTGCAGTTCCTCCAATATTTGCAGAAAAGATCTCCCCAAAAATAAAAGGAACAGGTGAGATCCTCAATACTTCTGATACGGCTATGGCGACGGGTCCGATCATAAGAACTGTCGTAACGTTGTCAAGGAAGGCCGAGGCCACAGCAGTAAGTGCCGAAAGAAGGACAAGCAGATACCAGGGGTTGCCCCTGCTCAGTTTCACAGCTCTTACTGCAAGATACTGGATGATACCTGTCTTGCGAAGGATGGCGACTATTATCATCATACCCATGAGCAAACCGATAGTATTGAAATCAATGTAAGAAAAAGCTTCTGACTGATCAATGATATGGAAGAACATTGCACCTGCAATACCTGCGAGAGAAGCCTTAAGCCGATGAAGTCTTTCGCTTATGATCAAGAAGTAAGTAATAACAAATATTGAAAGACCTGCTATCTGTAACCAGGACATTCCTCTTCATCTCCTGATGTCTAAACCTGGATTTATTCATTTACATAAACATAATACATATTTGAGGCTCCAAATCTTACTACTAATTTTCATAATTGCAAGGTCATTTCAAACAAATTTTCGGCTTTTCTTGAAAAAGGCCTTCTGTACTGATACGATCCTTTTTGATACAATTTGCTGCCTCCATTGAAGAAAGGACTGAAAGATCTTGTTTTTATCATGTATTCTGCCCCTTTCTCTTAAAGAAACAATGAAACAGGTAAGGGGTCTCGCGTCCTTCATTCGGGACCTGGGGACCCAGAAGATCTACCTCGCACATATCTATGAAAACCAGAAAGAAAGTGAAAGAGAGTCGAAGAAACTCAAGAACATCACACTGGAACTGAGAGACCAGGGCTTTGAGGTGAGTACCCACAGTCGTAGCGGATCTGCTGTCCAGGGAATAAGGGATCTCTCAAGAGACCTGGCCCCTGACTTTGCAGCCCTTCCCTGGCATAACGTAGATCCTCTGAGAAGAGCCCTTGTGGGAAGCAGGGATGTGGATATCATAAGATCCATACAGCTACCAGCCCTTATCTTCAAAAGGGCAAGCCAGAAAGAAGAACCAGGCCTTGGAAACGTGATCTACGCCACAAGCTTTAGAGAATCCGACAGGCACGCCATTAAATTTCTTAAAGAGAAGAGACTTAAAGGTGACAATCTATATTTCCTCCACGTCGGAAAAAGGGCCCCTGACCCCGAAGCGGAAAAGGCAAGAAGGGAAAAGGTGGAAAAAGGTCTGAAACGGCTTGTTCAGGAATGTGATTCAGACTTCAGAAAAGTTGAGACAGTCCAGACAGTCGGCTCTGTAAGACATAAGATAATCTCCCAGGCTAAAAACAAAAAGGCAGATCTGATAATTCTTGGAAAGACAGACAGCAGCAGGGGGCTTGACAGAATAATGGGATCTACCACCGAATCTGTTGCCATAAGATCATCGTCCAGTCTTCTGATTATTCCGGTACCTCCGGTTTCTGACTCAGGGAGGAATAACAATGAATAACAAAAAAGACAACACCGTTTTTAATTTCTCACTGGTCATGGTATTGACTGTCGTAGCTACAGGGATCCTCAACCCGGA
>CAZFJG010000031.1:7334-15482 GCA_964519285.1 uncultured Synergistales bacterium
GGATATGACTGGACCCATTCCTGGACACTTTTCTACTGGGCCTGGTGGATTTCATGGTCACCCTTTGTGGGACTCTTCGTCGCCAGCATATCCAGGGGCAGAACTGTACGGGAATTCGTTCTTGGAGCACTGACTGTCCCAACGATCTTTACTTTCGTGTGGTTCAGTGTTTTCGGAGGTTCTGCTTTTCACCTTGAGCTTGGAAGTTCTCCGGGAATAGCGCAAACTATCGCTCAGAATATTGAGACAGGTCTCTTCGAACTATACAGCTATTATCCCATGAGTACCCTTCTGACCCTCGTGACAATTCTTCTGCTGATAGTCTTTTTCATAACTTCAGCAGACTCGGCAACTTACGTACTTGCAATGATGACCTCCAACGGGGATCTAGAACCCCATGCCTCAAGAAAAATAATCTGGGGCTTTACAGAATCTGCCGTTGCTGCCATCCTCCTTCTTTCCGGAGGTCTTGACGCCCTTCAGAAAATGGCTATCGCGGCAGCCCTGCCCTTTACTATCATAATGGTTCTGATGTGCAGAAGCCTTTACAGCGGGATGAAGTATGATATGAGCGAGGGGAACTTCACTGGTCCCGAAGATATTCCACTTCAGGACTATTGACAGGGACAAAATCGGCAGCCCCCTTGAAAAATACCCCTGTAGGGTGTATTGTATTGGCAGATAATTAAAAATATCACAAGTAATTCAGGGGGAATATAAGTATGACCGAAAGAATAGAAAAGAAGCTTCTCATTGCAGGAGGCGGACCTGGAGGAAGAGTCTCATACAGTATGGCAAGAAATATAGGAATAGATGACATCGCCCTTGTAATTAACGATGAACCTACCGTTGTATGCAGCCTTCCTTACGGTCTCGGAAGAAAGCACGTTCCTGGAGGACCGGAGGATGAGGTTGTGGACCTTGCAAGATCACCCCGCCTTCCGAAGGATATAGTAAAGGACGTTATAAAGGGCCATGTAACAGAGATGGACACAGATAAAAAGGTCGCAACTGTAAAAACAGAGAAGGGGCAGTCCATTGAAATAATCTTTGACAAGGCCATACTGGCGCCTGGAGCAGTTCCATGGATACCTCCCATCGAGGGCGTTCTGGCCGAATCATCCGGAAAAGAACCGGATTCCTTTACCCAGGTAATGATCGGCAGGGACTTTGTACCTAAAAACAGGCTTGCAGATAATCTTTACGTAATGCGCGGTGCTGACGATACACGAAATCTGGATTCCTTTGCCGCAAAAGCAAAAACAGCGGTAGTTGTGGGCACTGGAGCCATAGGCCTTGAAACAGCTGAAGCCCTTCTGGACCGAGGTCTTGGAATAACTCTTATTGAGGCCCTTCCCCACCCTGTTCCCTTCCTTGACGACGAAATGTCCAACAGGGTAAGAAAAAAAATATTCGAGAAGAACATTAAACTACTGGAGAACACCCAGGTTACGAAGGTACTTAATAATGGAGTTCAGACCTCTGACGGAAAGGTTATAGAAGCTGACGGCATAGTCTTTGCAACTGGCGTAAGACCAAATACGGATCTTGCAGCAAAGTCCGGTCTCAAGACAGAAAAAGGAATAGTAACCGACGAATTTCTGAGGACCTCCTGTCCTGACATATTTGCTCTCGGAGATGCTGCCCAGGTTAAAGATGCTCCTACCGGACAGCCCATACTTCCCCTTATCGGGACCCTCGCCATGAGGCAGGCCATGTTCGCCGTAATGAACATCGCAGGTATGGAAAGGCCCTTTCCTCCGGTAACTGTATGGGGACTTACACAGTTTTACGGTCTGAGTTTCGGCTCCGTTGGCTGGTCCGAGGAAATGGCAACAAAGGCCGGATACAAGGTTAAGGGGATCTCTCTGCCTTATGTAACCCGCGGATCAGAGATGCCTGCCATGAGAGAAGGTACCTGGAAGGTTACCGTAGCTTCCGAGGACTCGGAACTTTTCAGCAGGGGACAGATCATAGGATTTCAGATAGTCCTTGAGGAAGAATCTCCCCTTTTCCTGGTTGAGAGGTTCATAGATATAGTAACTCGAAGGGAAAACGTTCTCGATCTCAGTGCCTACCATTTTGTCCACTGTCCAATGCACAACGATGTTATGGATCCGTATATGGGCTTCATGGCAAAGGCCAGGGAAGTTCTCGGATAGAGATAGCAGGAGGCGAAACAGGTAATCAAATTGTCCTGTTTCGCCTGCTTTTCATAATAAACTACCTCACAGCGTAAAACCTTCCGTCCATACTGCCAAAATAAACTGTTCCGGAAACTACCACAGGGGAAGACAGGATCTCCCGGCCTGTCTCAATTGACCATATTTCAGATCCCTTGTTAATGTCTATCCCGTAGATGGTACCATTTGTTGATGCAAGAAGGACAAGATCTCCCGTTACTACTGGAGATGCCTGGATACCTCCTTCTGCATGAAAACTCCATATCTTTTCTCCATTTCCCACGTCAAGACAGAGAAACTCTCCGGATACTGTACCTACAAAGATCCTCCCCTTTGAAGCAGCTGGAGAGGTAGTTATTTCCGATCCTGTCTTAAAACGCCAGGAAGGAATAACTCCCTTGATCTCCGTTGAGTAAACCGTACCGTCCCAGCCGCCAAAGAAAATATTTCCCCCGTAAATTGAAGGCGAAGCATCAATTGGTCCACCTGCTCCCCCACCCCAGACCTTTTTCCCGGTCTTCGCGTCCAGGGCATGGAATTTCCAGGTATGATCTCCAAAGTAGACCAGTCCGTCGTGGACTATGGGAGAACACCTGACTTCCCGACCTGTATCAAAGGACCAGGCTAATTTTCCTGTGTTTGCATCAAGGGCGTAGAGTTTCCCATCGGCACTTGTAAAAAAAACGTTTTCTTTACAAAGGGCCGGAGAAGAGTGGATAGCCCCCGGATTTGAAGAACTGCCGGCCTCGTAATACCATATATCTTCTCCAGTGGTCAGATCCATGCAGACAAACCTTCCTCCGGTATTTCCCACGTAAAGCTTTCCATCCCTTATGGCAGGTGCTCCGTAAACCGTGTTTCCCGTATTATTGTCCCATATCCTCTCGCCGGTAGATGCATCAAGGCAGTAAACGAAACCCATGGAATCACCGAAATATATCTTCCCCTCCGACCAGGCAGGAGATCCAGAGACTTCTGCCTCCGCCTCATATGTCCAAAGCACTTCTACATCATCGGAAACAACGCTTTCGTCGTAAGTCCCCGTCTGGAAACTGTTAACCCGGAACATAAGGCTCTCTGCCCTCGCATCAGTTACTGCCCCCATAGTTAACAAAAGGACAGCAAGAAATGAAAACATCCTGAATTTGCTGATATTTTTCAAATTCCTCACCTCTATTTAGATAACTATCTTATCATTGTCAAAAAGAATATCACAATTCAGCTCCCATAACATCTCTTTTATTCTTTTAAAAGTTTTTCCATATGAATATTTACCTGTCCCATTTATTGTGATATTGTCTGATTGTCGACATTTGAATTTTTTAAATATTACGATGCAAGGAGGGAGCGATCTTTGAACATCGATGAAGAAGTTAAAGCTTTTTCCAGTGAGCTTATTGAGCTACGGAGAAATTTTCACAGTCATCCTGAGATCGGCTTCAAAGAATTCCGTACCTCTGGGATAATAGCGGACTATCTGGAATCTCTGGGAATGGAGGTTCGAAAAAATATCGCGGGAACAGGAGTCTCAGCCCTCCTAAAAGGACATGAAGAAGGAGCAAGGGTTCTTCTGAGATCCGATATGGATGCCCTTCCAGTGAAGGAAGAGACCGGCCTTGACTTTGCCTCGGAAAATGAGGGGGTCATGCATGCCTGCGGCCATGACGGCCATATGGCCATGCTTCTTGTAGCAGCAAAGATCCTTTCATCCCATACCGACAGAATAAAGGGAAGCATTCAGTTCGTCTTTCAGCCAAATGAAGAAGAAGCTGGAGCGGAGAAGATGATCGAAGATGGACTATTCGAGGACGGGCTTCCCGACGGGGCCCTGGGAATTCATCTCTGGTCTCCCCTTCCCACAGGAACAATTGGAATCAACTCAGGCCCAATTATGGCAGCAAGTCACTATTTCTACATCACTGTCAAGGGAAAAGGTGGACATGCAGGAATCCCTCACAAGGCAGTTGACCCCGTGGACACTGCCGCGAAAATAGTTGAAGATATGCAGCACCTCCAGACTCGTGAGCTCGACGCCCTGGAGGAACCTACGGTGATCATGTTCACAGGGATACATGGAGGAAGTGCACCAACTGTAGTACCGTCAGAAGTAGAACTCATGGGATCAATAAGGTTCCTTCACGACAGGGAAGAATTCCTCCACAGAAGATTTGAAGAGACAGTATCCCATATCTGCTCCATGACCGGAACAGATCACGACTTGAAAATAGTAACAGGCAACAGGCTCCTGTCCAACCATCCCGAGTTAACAGAACTCGTTCTCGCCCAGGCAGAAAATACCGTGGGTAGAGAAAATATCTCTGGAAACATGCGGATGATGGTCGGAGAGGACTTTGCAGAGTTCAGCAGAAGAATAGACAGTGCCTTTTACTTTGTAGGAACAGGGAACAGAGAAAAAGGGACAGATATTTCACATCATCACCCACATTTCAACATAGACGAAGATTCACTTGCGACAGGTGTAAAAATGCACGTAAGAACAGCTTTGGCCTTTCTTGACAAAAAAGCGTCAGAGAGATGAACCAGGGCATATTAAATTACATAAGTAAATAACAAAAGGGAGGTTTATAAAAAATGTTCAAGGCGAAGCATTTCACAGAGATAGGCAGGTTTATGGAAAAAATGGATATTCCGGGAAGGGATGGCTGGGATCTTCCGGACTCGAAAAAGAGCTTTCCCGACGGATGCCATTACAGAATAGAGATTGCAGGTGTGGAACGCTACAGTACACTGGTAGCCATGATAGACGAGGCAAAAAAGAGAAAACTGAATATTCACAGGGCGATCTGCACAGTTGGAGGGTCCACCTTCTGTGATTTCCAGGAACTGAAGGACATGGCCAGACTCGCCAGGGATGAGCAGATAGAGATTATTATGACCATGGGACACCGAAAAGCCTGGGATACAGGTTCAAAAGAACTGGGTTACCCTGAAGGCATGGTCCAGGGCCCCAGACACAGGGGCTCTGACAACATGGCCTACTGGCTCGAGGACATGATGCGTAATCTGGAAGCAGGAATAAGAGGATTTCTTGTCTATGACGAGGGGGCACTGACTATCGTCAACAAAATGCGGGAGGAAGGATTCATTCCTCCAGAGACAGTTTTCAAATGGTCAGTTTTCGGCGGTCAGTGCAGTCCAGCAGGAGCAAAACTTCTGGAGAGTCTGGGTGCTGACTCCATGAACCCCCTCTCGGACGTCTCTCTGCCCATTCTTTCAAGTATCCGAAAAGCCGTAGATATACCCCTCGATGTATATATGATCATAGTAGATTCCTTCGGAGGAATGTTCAGGGCCTACGAGGTACCTGAGATCGTAAGAACCGCTGCTCCAGTATACTTCAAGATCGAGCCCGGTACATCCGAAGCGGATATATACAAACCATGGGTAACCGAAAGCTGGCATGATGAGTTTATCAGGCAGAAGGTCAAGATCGCATCCATACTTCAGGAGATCATGGAAAGAAGGACACCAGAACTGAAAATGTCCGAACAGGGGCCTTCTGACCTCAGCATCCCTGTCACGGATTAGACAGTAATAATACCCAGCAAAAACAGGAGTGATCCAGATGAGCAACGTTTGGGAAGAAGCACTTTTCAACCTTGAAAAGGCGGCAAAGGTAATGAACATGAAACCGGATATCCTGGAAAGACTCAGCGTACCAATGAGGTTCACCGAGTTCACCATACCCGTACGGATGGACGATGGGACAAGGAAGGTCTTCACTGCCTACAGGTCAAACCACCAGGATGCCACAGGTCCCACAAAGGACGGAACCAGGGTGAAACCGGACCTCACACCAGAGGAAATAAAGGCCCTGTCCCTGTTTATGAGCATAAAACACGGCACAGTCAATATTCCGGCCGGTGGAGGCAAAGGTGGAATAAAGGCAGATCCCTCTCATATTAGCGAAGGAGAATATGAACGCCTTATCCGGGGCTTTATTCGCAAACTTCGCCCAAAAGGTGCCTGGACTGATGTTCCCGGTGCAGATATCGGAACCGGTAAACAGGCAATGGCATGGATGCTCGATGAATACGAGCAGATCACGGGAGAACACTGCCCCGCTGCCATAAACGACAAACCTGCAGTCCTGGGCATTGGTGGCTCAAAGGGCGGATTTGAGGCAACAGGAAGAGGAGTAGCAAGATGCACCCTCGAGGCCACAAGGGCAATGGGGATGAAACCCCAAAAAAGCAGCGTTGTAATACAGGGTTTTGGCCAGGTAGGCTCAATAACAGCTAAGACCCTTTACGACCAGGGCTTTAAGATCCTTGCAGTTTCGGACATTAAAGGTGCTGTCTTCAACAATTCAGGTCTCGATATCGACAGTCTCCTGGATCATGTCCAGGCCACAGGATTTGTCTCAGGCTATCCAGGAGGAGAGACTAAGGACGGAAAAGGCCTGCTCGAGACAGAGTGTGACATCCTTATACCCGCAGCAGTTCAGGACGTAATAACTGCAGAAAACGCTCCGCGGCTGAATACCAGGCTTATAGTAGAGGCCGCCAATGCACCCACCACTCCAGAAGCTGACCAGATACTGGAGGAAAGGAACATCAGGGTTATTCCGGATGTTCTCGCAAACGCTGGAGGCTGTCTTGTTTGCGACCTTGAACGCATCCAGGGACTCAGCGGAGACTACTGGGAAGAGGAAAGGGTCTACGAACAGCTTGACAAACGTATGATGAAAGCCTATGGAGAGACCGAAAGGGTTATGAAAGAAAAGGATATCTCCATGCGAACCGCAGTTTGGGTAAATGCCCTTGAAAAGATAACAGAGGCAATGGAGATCAGGGGCTGGAGCTAAAACCCTGCAAATTTTCCCGTTACCGCCTTTAAAGCCCTGGTTCCTTCAATTGCAATACGACAGAGAGGTTGTTTCAATGGAGAAAAAGGGAGTATTTTCAAATGACAGTCTGCGAAACCGCGTGGCTGACCATATAAGAAGAGAGATACTCCTCGGAGAGACCTTCTCCAGGGGAGAACATCTCGTGGAGACAGACCTTGCAGAAAAACTTGACATAAGCAGGTCCACTCTCAGGGAAGCCTTAAAAGAACTTGAAGCCCAAGGCCTGGTAAAGACTGTCCCCAGGAAGGGGACCTTCATATCGGATCTCGACCACGATGACTTTATGGAGATCTATGAACTCAGGTACCTCCTTGAAAGCTCAATATACAGGGTTCTTGTGGAAGAGAAGACCCTTAAGGAGGAAGATTTCGTCCACCTGAGGCGAATGGTGGACGGTATGGTCAAAATCACAAGATCCGGTGCTCCCCGCCAGGATAAACTGAATGCCTTCAACGACCTTGACGTCTCTTTTCACACCTGCCTGTGGGAAAGGTCGGGCAAAAAATGGTTCATCCAGATGCTTAAGAACATTTACTACCAGCTCAGGCTTGCCATGCTCCAGGATCTGATCCTTGAGGACAACATGGAATCTTCAGCCAGAATGCATTATCATATTGTCGATGCTCTCGAAGCTGAGGACCTTGAAGTCGCAACAAGGCATCTGAGTGACCATATTCTCGCAAAGAACGTTTCAAACAGGCACTGAAAGGATGGTATCCAGTCATGGGAAAACACCTCTTTTATATTGCTGATGTCTTCGCAGAAAAGAAGTATTCTGGAAATCAGCTCGGAATAGTAAGGAACGCTTCGGACCTTTCCGGAGAGAAAATGCTGGAGATAACCAGGGAGATGAACTACTCTGAAACCACCTTTATTCTTGGAGACGAACTCGTAGACGGCGGTTATGACGTAAGGATCTTCACCCCCGGCGGAGAGGTACCCTTTGCGGGACATCCCACCCTCGGAACAGCTGCCCTGATACGAAGGGAAATATGCAAGGGAAATCCTTCCAGCGTTACCCTTAACCTCAAGGCTGGAAAGATACCGGTAACTGCTGAGAATGACATTTTCTGGATGAAACAGATACCTCCTGTT
>CAZFJG010000032.1:0-15255 GCA_964519285.1 uncultured Synergistales bacterium
AAGAATTTCCTCAGGGATAAGACTCAGCTCTGGGACAATAAAGGAAATTTCGGTTGCAAAACGGACAAGCAGGCTGCCTGCCCTGTCGGCAAGTCCCTGGAATTCCGAGAGGTGGGTATTTTCATGGCTTTTCATGCAGGCATAGACATACAATCTTCCCATGGTAATTCCGAGCTCCTCTTCGAGATTCAGGCATGCCCTTACCATGTCTGGAGAATTCCCCAGCTTCCCGCGATAACTGGAAAATTCTCCAAGTCTTTCCTTTACCGTCGCATAATCCTTTTCCCAGAGTTCTTTATCGGAATAGATATGATCGAGTCTCCATTTGTAAGCATTATCAACCCGTTCTCTTTCTGGCACCGTAGTTCCTGCTATTTTCTTTTTTTTATTATCTTTCACGAAAAAATCATCCTCCCTTTCTAATTATCGTTATCTGTATTTTATTTGTGCAGGATCAGCTTTCCCATGTCCCGGGGAGCAAAAGCATAACAACTGTATATATCTCAAGCCTGCCAAGAAGCATAAAAAGACACAGTACCCATTTCCCCGCTGTAGGAATGAGAGAATAGTTGTCTACGGGTCCCACCATACCAAGTCCGGGGCCTATATTTCCAAGAGTAGCTGCCACACTTGCAACTGCTGAGAGGACGTCAAGGCCAAGACCGGCCATTATCAGCGCACCCACAGCGAAAATAGCTATATACAGAATAAAAAAGGCCGTTACCGAGCCTATAATATCACGATTGACGGGATTGCCTCCCATTCTTATCTGGATCATGGACTTGGGGTGCAGGAGTCTTTTAAGCTCAGCCTTTACATGTCGGGACAGGATCATTATTCTCAGGTTCTTCATCCCTCCACCGGTAGAACCAGCACATCCTCCAACGAACATAAGTCCCAGAAGAAGAAACTGGGTATAGAAGGGCCAAAGCTCGTAATCTGCGGTTACGTAACCAGTAGTTGTAACTATGCTGACAACCTGAAAAGCAGAATATCTCAAAGCATCTGCAAGATCAGTGTAAAGACCACAGGTAACAAGAGAGATAGTTACTGTCACTACAGCAAAAACCACTACCCATGTGTAGAACCGAAATTCCTCGTCTTTCCACCAGGTGGAAAATTTTCCCCGGAGCATGAAATAATGAAGGGCAAAATTTGCTCCAGCGAGGAACATAAAAATCGTTATTACCCAGTCGAAGTAAACATTGTTATATTGCCCGATACTTCCATTAAGGGGGGAGAAACCTCCGGTTGCCATGGTACCAAAGGTGTGAGTGAGGCATTCGTAGAAGGTCATGCCGCCTAAAAAAAGGGCAATTACTTCAAGGCAGGAAAGAAGAACATATACCCCCCAGAGAAGTAGCGCCGTCTGCTGGACCCTGGGTGTAAGCTTTTCCGGAACCGGACCCGGAACTTCAGCTTTGTAAAGCTGCATTCCACCAACACCGAGGAAAGGCAGTATGGCCAGGCTGAGTACTATTATTCCCATGCCGCCAAGCCAGTGGGTGAAATCCCTCCAGAACAGAATACCCCTTGGGTTGGATTCTATATCGGTCAGAATAGAAGCACCTGTGGTGGTAAAACCGGACATTGCCTCAAAGAAAGCATCAGTGAAAGAGGAAACTGTACCGTTGAAAAGATAAGGTAGTCCCCCTATAACGGAGGCAAGTATCCAGGAGAAGGTTACCACCGCAAAGGCTTCCCTTATGCCGAGATTTACAACTGGAGTTCTGTGACCCGGGAGAAAAAGCAGTACAGATATCCCCAGACCAATTCCGATAGACTTTACAAAGGGAAGGAAATCTGAAGATCCATCGATCCATGACCACCAAAGGGGCCATAACATCGAGATCGAGATGATAACAGAAAGAAGAGCAAGCACTTTAGCAACTATCCTGTATTTCAACGGTCTACACCTTCAGCATTTCCACAGCCCTTGGCAACAGTCTGGAACATGCAAAGAGCAGTACCCTGTCGTTTTCTCTGAGAATCGAATTCCCGAAGGGTACTATTACATCGTCTCCCCTTGCTATAAGGGCAAGGAGAACTCCCTTTGGAAGACCGATATTCTTTATTTTCTTTCCCAGCACAGGAGAATTGGAAGGTATCTCAACTTCAAGGGTCTCGGCTCCGATCTTGTCTATGACGGACAGGGCTCCAGTCCTGTAAGGATAGAGAATATGCTTCATTATCACCGAGGCAAGGGCCTCATTGGGATTTACAAGGGCATCTACGGCAAGATATTCACTGAGATTGTTATATATTTTGCGCCTGACTACAGCAACACTTTTCCTTGCCCCCATAGCTTTTGCTATTACACCCATCAGGATATTGGCCTCATCACTAGTCGTAGTGGTTACAAAACCGTCACAGTCCTCTATGCCTTCGTATCTCAGTAGATCTTCATCAGTTCCATCGCTGCAGAGAACTATTGTCCTCTCAAGCTCCGAAGCAAGTTTTTCACATTTTTCCCTGTCCCTGTCTATAAGTTTGATGGCCAGGTTACGGAATCTTTTCTCAAGAAGCATGGCAAGCCTGGAACCGATCTTTCCGCCTCCAACGATGAAAACCCTCTTCAGAGACCTGCTTCTTGACCTCTGGAAAAGACCTTCGAGTTGCCATATATGCTCTCTGAGGGAGACAATATATACGAGATCCCCTTCTCTCAAAATGGTATCTCCGTTGGGGATAAATCCTTTTTTGTCCCTTTCTACAAAGACAAAGATGCTTTTTAGATCCGGATACTTCACCCTTGCCTTTTTAAGGGGCAGGTCAACAAGAGGGGAACCCTCCCCTACTTTGAATGCATATAGTCCAGCCTGTCCCTCGAAAAGCTCAAAAGTATGGATAGCAGAACGGACCTGCAGCAACTCCTCGATCTGTCTAGCCACAGATCTTTCAGGGCTGGACATAACATCTATTCCCAGTTCCCTGGCCCAGGTAGGGCTATCTGTAAACTCCATTCCTCTTGCTCTGGATATTACGCGGGGTACACCTGCCCTTTTTGCGATCCAGCAGGCCATAATATTTACTTCATCCTTTTCGGTGGAAGCCACAAGAATATCCACGCTGCATCCCTTGAATATTCCTGCCTTTTCAAGAACTGGTGGACGGGACCCGTTGCCCTTGACAACCCTGACGTCAAGTTCATTATTGACCTTTTCCGCCCTGGTTTCATCAAGTTCCACTAAAGTTATGTCATGTCCTTCTTCCGAAAGATCTCTCGAAACATTGTAACCAACTTCGCCTGCTCCTACTATAACAATCTTCAAAAGGGCACACCCCTATCGTTGCTTTTTTCTTTAATCCACAACTTTTCTGAATTGTAACACGAGAGATAAAAAAAAAGACCCTGTAATTGAATATCAGCTGTGGATAATACCTTGGATAGAAGGAAATGTAAACTCCTGAAAGGATATTTCCATTTCCTTGACACTTTTTTTTTTAAAGGTAATATGACTAAAATAGGATCATATTACCCGGGGAGGTATTGTCATGGACAAAACAATGAAAAATCTCGCGGAAGCTTTTTCCGGAGAATCACAGGCAAACAGGAAATATCTTGCCTTTGCACAGAAAGCCGACAAAGAAGGATATCCGCAGGTGGCAAAACTTTTCAGGGCAGTAGCTTCTGCTGAAACCATCCACGCCCATTCCCACCTTGCCGAAATGGGAGGAATAAGAAATACAGCAGAGAACCTCAAGACTTCTTTTGAAGGTGAAGTTTACGAATTTTCCGATATGTATCCGGGATTCATAGAGGAAGCTGTCAAAGAAGGCAACAAAAAGGCCGAGAGAACCTTTTCCATGGCCAACGAAGCCGAAAAGGCACATGCGAAACTCTTCGAAGAGGCCCTTGAAAATCTGGAAGATTCCGGAGATGTTAACTATTACCTTTGTCCTGTCTGTGGCTATGTAGTTGCAGATGAGGTTCCTGACAGCTGTCCCATATGCGGAGCAAAAGCCCAGGTATTCAAGACAATGGAATAGACCTGAAGGGCCGGCGAAAGTTTAAGCCGGTCCTTTTTATTTGAACTTCCTGATAAAGTTTTTACAGAATCTATCCAGTGACTCATTATTCGGCCGAGCCCTCTCAAGTTCCCATCTTCTGGCAACAGCCCTGAAGAAGTCCGACTCCTTTGAAAGAAAACTCCTTTTTCTCTTTCTGACGGCCACCCGGCAGAAATGAAGAAAAAAACGCTTGGGATCCTCTATTCTGTCCAGAGGAAAAGGACCTTTGTACCTTATTCCAAAAGCGGAGTACAGGGCATTGGTGTCCGCCATCAGCCAGGCCTCTATCTTCTGAACCGCCGGAACACAGAATACAGGGGCTATCCCCGCAGATAAGGACCTTATTATCTTGATATGTCCGGATCTTATATCTCCCCGGTCATAAATCAACACTACAGGTCCTTTTACAGAATATCTGCTTACCAGTTCTGAAGCAGAACCCAAAAGTGAATCTATCCCTCCGCACTCAATGCACTTTAGTTTGAAACCAAATGACTCGAAGAAAGGTTCTGTACGACGAAGCAGCAGAACATCGTTGGCTCCTTCGCACAGTATTGTCACAAAGGGCGCTGAACCACCAGCTCCAACGTCTGAGATCATGACTCCCTATCCAGATGCTTTCTCGCAGAAGGCCTGTATCTTTTCCCGCATAAGGGTACCCTCTTCCTTTATATCCTTCTCCCTGAGAGACATAAACGCCCTTCCAGACTTGCCAGAAAGTCTTTCCATTTCCGCAAAGGTTCTCCTGTCCCCCGAACCTCCCATGGTACAGAAAAAGCTCACCATGGATGCTCCCGAAAGGTACCTTGAACAATAAGATCTTGTCGCTGGCGGAACATTCCAGGCCCATACGGGAGTTCCAACTACGATAAGTTCAAAATCAGCAGGGTTGTTTTTCGGCTGGCCTGTCTCGCTTTCTCTTTTTTTCATGGCTTCAAATCCTGATGCCAGATGACCCATTAGGCCCTTTCTCTCTTCTTCTCCCCTCAGTTCTTCTATCCTCTCTGTCACAACCTCATGGCCAGAGAAACTCCGCAATTCTTCTGCGATCTTCCTTGCTACACAGGCAGTATTGCCCGTTCTGGAGTAAAAAACAACGAGAACTTTCATAATATTCATTCCCCTTTCCCGGAAAAAGATCTAAAATCAAATATCGCGATAGTACTTTTCTTTATTCTGACTCTAAAGTATTATATTTTCTAAATAAATGAAAGGAGTTTTCTCAATGTTTTACAGGAACAGCGAAATGAAATACAGGATCAAAACAGATACTTTTTCACAAAAAGTCCTTGCCCGGGGCGGAGATATGATGCTCACAGAAGCAGGATTCGCAAAGGACAGTACTGCACCTGCTCACAGCCATCCCAATCAGCAGCTGGCCTATGTCGCAAGAGGGAAAGTTTCCTTCAGGATAGGAGAGGAGGAATGGACCTGCAGTGAGGGGGACAGCCTTTATGTTCCTCCGGACGTGGAACACGAAGTTACTGCCCTTGAGGAGGATTCAATAGTTATAGACATCTTTTCCCCCCAAAGGGAAGATTTTCTGGAATAACCTCTTTACTTACCTGCATGACCATCTTCCTGGTTCTCAAGCAACGAAACGTGATGGGGAACTTTTTGTGAAAGGGAGAATTATTATGAAAGCAGGCAATATTATAAGACAGATCGCAAGGATCTCCAGCATTGTATCCATAGCAGCCATTCTATATCTATTTTACGATGACGCACTGAAAATCATAATTAGGGAAAGACAGCAGATAGTACTCTTTCTTTTTTTCCCAGTGGGTGCTGTGGCAGGAATGCTCATCTCCTGGAAGTGGGAAGGCCTGGGCGGTCTTCTGACCTTAACCTGTTGTTTCGCCTTTTTTGTTCTTTTCGGGCAGCAATACGGCTTCTATCCCCCCGGAAAGGAGCATTTATTTCTATCCTCTCCGGGGGTTTTCTTCGTAATTTCAGCCCTGGTCAATGATCCTGTCTTTTAATTCTCATTCTCCTGTACCTGCTGACCAGAAAAGAAAACGATGGCAAGGGGAGGAAGGGTGACAACTATGGACTGGTTCATGCCGTGATAGGAAATTGGTACAGTTTCAGTACCCCCAAGATTGCCCTGCCCGCTTCCGCCATACTCTTTTCCATCACTGTTGAGGAGTTCTTTCCAGAAACCAGCATGGGGCACACCAATGCGATAGTTATGCCTTGGAAGAGGCGTGAAGTTGCAAACGCCCAGTATCCATGAATTCGGTTCAGAACCTTTCCTTAAAAAGCTGATAATGCTATGTTCGGAATCACTGCAGTCAACCCAACGAAATCCTTGCGACACAAAATCCTTCTCGTAAAGCTGAGGATTTGAAAATGCAAGAATGTTAAGCTCCCTGGTCCATTCGAGCAATCCTTTGTGTTCAGGACTGTCAAGGAGATACCATTCCAGATCGCTTTCATGGTCCCACTCCGATCTCTGCCCGAATTCAGATCCCATAAACAGCAGGTTCTTGCCAGGATGACCGTACATAAAACCAAGGAGAAGCCTCAGATTGGCTCTTTTCTGCCAGTCGTCTCCGGGCATTTTATTCAGAAGAGATCCCTTGCCGTAAACCACTTCGTCGTGGGAAATCGAGAGCATAAAGTTTTCGTTAAATGCATAAATAAGGCTAAAGGTCAGCTTGTCATGGTTATATTTACGGTACACAGGATCTTTAGACATGTAATCGAGAATATCATGCATCCATCCCATGTTCCATTTCATTCCAAAACCCAGACCTCCCACGGATGTCGGCCTTGTGACCATTGGCCATGCCGTAGATTCCTCAGCTATAGTCTGAACGTCAGGAAACCTGCTGTAAACAGCCTCATTCATGCGCCTTAGAAAAGATATTGCCTCCAGATTCTCCCGGCCTCCGTACTCGTTTGGGATCCATTCCCCGTCTTCCCTGGAATAATCAAGATAAAGCATTGATGCGACTGCATCTATTCTCAACCCGTCGGCATGATATCTGTCAAGCCAGAAGAGGGCGCTGCTTATTAGGAAATTGACGACCTCTTTCCTTCCGTAGTTGAAGATACAGCTTTTCCAGTCGGGATGAAAACCCTTCTTGGGATCTGCATGCTCGTAAAGATGGGAACCATCAAAATAGACAAGACTGTACTCATCCGATGGAAAATGTGAAGGAACCCAGTCGAGGATCACTCCTATCCCTTTCTGATGCAAACAATCCACAAGGAACATCAGCTCTTCCGGGAAACCGTACCTGCTGGTCGGTGCAAAGTATCCCGTCGTCTGGTAGCCCCATGAGCCGTAAAAAGGATGCTCCATAACAGGCATGAATTCCACATGGGTGAAACCCATGTTATCCAGGTATTCGGGCAGTTCCTCTGCAAGCTCCCTGTAGGTCAAATACCTGTTATCCTCATTTTCTTTACGTCTCCATGAGCCCGGATGAAACTCGTAAACGTTGAAGGGAACCGAAAGAGAATTCCTGTCCTTTCTTTCTTTCATCCACGCTGAATCCTTCCAGCTGTAATCCAGTTTTCTGATCACAGAAGCAGTAAGAGGAGGTTTTTGTGTAAAGAAAGCCACTGGATCAGATTTATCCACCTCGTAACCTTCGTAGGCAGAACAGATATGGTACTTGTAACAATCTCCATCCCCGGCGTTCTGAATGAAGGCCTCCCATATTCCAGAACCATCATCCCTGGGAACCATGGGGTTCGCAACATTGTCCCATCCGTTGAAATCCCCTATTACGGATACCTTAACGGCATTTGGAGCCCAGACTGCGAAAAAGGTTCCTTTTCTTCCGTCATCAAAGGGATCCGGATGGGCTCCCAGCTTTTCGTAGAGGTCGAAGTGGCTTCCCTCCTTGAAAAGATATATGTCATGTTCTGTGATGAGTGTATCTTTTATCATGGTCATCAGCTCCCGCAGAATTCTCTTATATTTTTACCTTTCATCGACTATGGAAAGGATCCCCTTAAGGGGAATATCTACCCAGTCAGGTCGGTTCCCCAGTTCATAGCCGAGCTCGTAAACTGCTTTCTCAAGCAGAAAGTGTTCAACGAGCATTTTCATCTGTTCCATATCTTCCGAGATATAGCTCATACCCCGGGACTCCTCAAAGTAATCCTTCAGGAAAACTCCGCTCAGCGTGTAGTAGAGCAGGTCAGCCCAGGGTGTAAGAACTTCCGAATCCTCAGGTCTGTAGGAAAGTTTCCTCAGGAGTACCGTATAGACAGCGTAGTGGAAAGATCGGATCATTCCAGCAACGTCCCTGAAGGGAGATCTCTTGATGCGCCGCTCACCAATGGGGCGATCCGGCTCTCCTTCAAAATCTATAAATATAAAATCCTTACCTGTGAAAAGGACCTGTCCGAGGTGCAGATCTCCATGGATCCTTATCTTTGACGATTTTATTTTTTCCCTGGTAATGATCCTGAAATTGTCGAGGATCTTTTTCTCGAGACCAAGTACTTTATCTGCCTTCTCCCTGGTGTCAGGTTCAAGACGATCCATGCCCTCCCTCAGATATTGGAAGTTCTTCTTCACAAGGCTCCTTGAATTCTGATATAGCGATCTTTGATAAAGTTTTGAAAAGGGTTCCACTGAGAAATCAGGTTCCCTTTCACCACCGGAAGCAAGAGCACCGTGCATCTGGGCAGTCCGTTTTCCAAGAAGACCCGTCATTTCAATAAAGAATCCATCAAGACTGTCCTTCAGTTCCACAGGAAGCTGTTCAACCTTCCACATTAAGGCTTCAGGCTCCTTGAAAAGGTCTTTCAGGGAATCCTTCTCTGAAAGCATCTGGTCAAAACATCTGTCAATTGCATCCAGGCTATACTGCCACATCTCTCCTTCGTTCCTGCAGTAGGACTGGGCTATGGCTATGGAAAAAGAAGATCCATCCTCACTTACAAGATCCACAGCTCCGGCAAAAGATGGGATATTAGAAAAATCCCCCTTCTTCGACAGGTAGTAACTGATTTCACAGTCAGGATTGATCCCTTCCTCTACCTTTCTGAAGATCTTCAGAAATAATCTGTCCTCATAGAGGATAGAGCTATTGCTCTGCTGAGCTTTCAACACCTTTGAGGACAGCTCTTCCGAGCCTGAGATCTTTCGGAAGTTTCGTGAAGGATTGGATACAAGGGAACAGTCTCTTCCCCTGAGCCTTCTCCTTCTTGAAAGGAATCTCTTGAGAAACTTGTGGAAAAGAGTGTCATACACAGCATCGAAAAGAACACCTTTGTCATCAGGCATTTCCAGTCCGGCAACTATCGATTCAGGAGAATCTGTCCTCAGGGCATGTTCTTTTTCACCAGAAGCAAAGGAAAGGGGCAGGACAAAGAACTCTGAAGGACCATAGACGTAATTAACCTTTAAAAGGCACAAATGGATATAGGCCTTTGCCAGTTGTATCCTTACATAAGTGGATATCCTCAGTTTTCTTATTTTCCTGGATTTGGACCCAAACCACCTGCACTTGTTCAGATAACCCGGAAGGACCCTTTCCTCGAGGTCCCGTTTTTCACTTCCCGAAAGGAAGCCTCTCCATGATGAAAGGGCTGATATCTCCGGAGTTACCCCTTCCCGTTCCACCTGTAATTCGTACTTTTCATGCTCCAGAAGGAAAATAAAATAATCGTTGGATCCCATTGTAAGAAGGTAGGGCTCATCTTTTATCTGTGGAAAAACCGTTCCTCCGGAAAGTTCCGTAGGTAAATACTCTTTATAATCGGAAAGTTTGAGATTTACTATCTGGGTAAAACGTGATAGGTTGGCAACAACAAGAATACTTTCATCCTCTGTGTTCCTTGTAAAGGATATGATCTTCGGATTATCGCTTGTTACTATCCTTATATCTCCCCTGCTGAAAGCCTTGAAGCTCTTTCTTATGGATATGCTCCTTCTCATCCACCAGAGAAGCGAAGATGAGTTCTTTTCCTCGTTCTCCACATTTAAGACCTCGTAGTGGTAGTTTGGATCAGTAATAACCGGAAGGAAAAGTGTCTGGGGATTAGCCCTTGAGAAGCCTGCATTCCTGTCGGGGGACCACTGCATGGGAGTTCTTACTCCGTCCCTGTCTCCAAGGAAATAGTTGTCACCCATGCCAATCTCGTCACCGTAGTAGACTATAGGTGTTCCCGGAAGGCAGAGAAGAAGAAAATTAATAAGTTCAAGTTTTCTCCGGTTCTTCTCCAGCAGAGGGGCAAGTCTGCGTCTTATCCCCAGGTTTATCCGGGCTCTCGTGTCCCTTGCATAGACCCTGTACATATAGTCCCTTTCCTCGTCGCTAACCATTTCGAGGGTCAGCTCATCGTGATTTCTAAGGAACATGGCCCACTGGCATTTATCTGGAAGAGATGGAGTCTGATCAAGAATATCCACAAGAGGAAAACGATCCTCCATCTTTATTGACATGAAGATCCTCGGCATTATAGGGAAATTAAAAGCCATGTGACACTCGTCGCCTTCACCAAAATATGCAACAGCGTCCTCGGGCCACTGGTTGGCCTCTGCAAGAAGCATTTTTTCACTGAAAGAACTATCCACGCGTGCCCTGAGTTCCTTGAGAAAATCGTGGGTCTCGGGGAGGTTCTCGCAATTGGTACCTTCTCTCTCGAAGAGGTAAGGAACCGCATCAAGACGCAATCCATCCACTCCCATACCGAACCAGAAATCAAGAACCTTTAATATCTCTTTCTTTACCCTGGGATTGTCGAAGTTGAGATCAGGCTGGTGGGAGTAGAATCTATGCCAGTAATAAGCCTGTGCTAAAGGATCCCAGGTCCAGTTGGAGCTTTCGAAATCCTGAAAGATAATTCTTGCCTCTGTGTAAAGGGAGGGATCATCGCTCCACACGTAAAAATTCCTCCATGAAGATCCAGGTTTAGCCCTTCTGGACTTCTGGAACCACGGATGCTGATCCGATGTATGATTGATAACGAGCTCGGTTATTACCCTCAGATTTCTTTCATGGGCAGATTTAAGGAGGGAACGGAAATCTCTCATTGTCCCGTACTGTGGATTTATCCTGTAGTAATCGGAGATATCATATCCATCGTCTTTCTGGGGTGACGGATAAAAGGGAAGAAGCCATATAGCTGTAACTCCGAGCTCCTGAAGGTAATCAAGCCTGCTCTCGAGGCCTCTGAGGTCACCGATACCATCATCGTTACTGTCAAAAAAGGCTTTTACATGAAGCTGATAGATAACTGCATCCATATACCACTGGGGATGCCCGGTTATCATAGACAGGTTTTTATTGTTCTTTCCGGCCAACCTAACCCCTCCTAAAGAAAATAGTCAAAGTCCTTTTCGCGTTTCATTCTGCTCTGCACTCTCAGAATATGAGCAGGAAGTACACCCGGGTCAAGCTTTACGTAATTGTGCCCTCCGTGCCAGATATATTTTTCCCCGCCAAGAAGATCCTCGAGGAGGTATGGCTGCTCTGCGTCAATGCCGAACTTCTCCAGGGGTATATTGACATGCCCCTCCTGGATATGAAAGGGATCAAGGTTCACAGCTGTAAAAATTATATTGGACAGTTCCCTGTCCGCCTTGGCATAGAACAGAATGTTCTCGTTGTCCACATCAAAAAAGGTCAAATTACAGGTATTCTGCAAAGCTGGATTATTCTTTCTGATACTGTTTATTCTCTTTATTACTGGTCTGATTCCTGCCTGGGGATCATGAAGGTCCCATTCTTTTATCTCATACTTTTCCGAGCCCAGATATTCCTCTCTTCCCTCTACCGCGCGGTTCTCACATAGATCAAAAGCCGGTCCATAAATACCGTAATTTGAAGATAGAGTCGCCGCAAGAACAAGACGTATCACAAAAGCCGGCCTTCCTCCATACTGAAGATATTCGGGAAGGATATCCGGAGTGTTAGGCCAGAAATTGGGACGGAAAAAATATCTTACGTCTGTCTCACAGAGCTCTTTCATATATTCTCTTATCTCACCGGGAGTATTTCTCCACGTGAAATAGGTATAGGAATGACTGAATCCTGCTTTTGCGAGCCTGTACATGACCTTTGGCCTCGTAAAGGCCTCGGCGAGGAAAAAGACCTCCCCGGATTCCTTTCTGATCTCTCTTATCAGCCATTCCCAGAAGACCAGTGGCTTTGTGTGAGGATTGTCCACCCTGAAAATCTTAACTCCAAGACCGATCCAGTATTCCACGACACTTTTAAGCTCTTTCCATAAATCTTCCCAGTTATCACACTCAAAATTGAAGGGAACAACATCTTCGTATTTCTTCGGAGGATTCTGGGCATACTGTATAGTCCCATCTGGCCTCCATGAGAACCACTCGGGATGATCATTTACGTAAGGATGGTCGGGAGAACACTGAAATGCAAGGTCAAGAGCTACTTTCATACCTTTTTTTTCTGCCTCTGCCACAAGGTTTTTGAAATCCTCCACATCACCGAGGGCTGGATGAAGGGATTTATGTCCTCCTTCTTCGGATCCTATTGCCCATGGACTTCCCGGATCTCCTTCTTTCGATACCTTTGAATTATTTCTGCCCTTTCTGTTGGTCTTTCCTATGGGATGTACTGGTGAAAGATAGAGTACGTCAAAACCCATATCAGCTATGAATGGAACAAAAGAGGAAAGGCTCTTCAGTGTTCCCTGTTCTGAAGAACTCTGTTTCCACGATCTGGGAAAGACTTCGTACCAGGAGCTGAAACCGGTATCCCTGCTTTCTGCCAGAACCTCAAAGGTCTCGCTTTTGGTAATACTCCACGAAGGAACACAGCCTCGAAGAAGCAGTAAGAGTCTCTCATCAAGAAGGATCTTTACAAGATCCTTTCCTGTACTTTTTTCAGCCAGGGAAAGAAAACCTTCTAAAGATCTTCCAGTCTCGGGATCGGAAAGTTGAAGTCCCTTTTCCATTATCTCCAGTGCTTCTGAAATGTCCGGTGAAATATCCTCTCCGGCATTCTCTTTAACTTTTATGTCGTGGTGGATTGTCCTGAAAGTATCTATCCATCCTTTTATGCAAAAAAGATAAATTCCTTCTCTTTCGATGCGAATACTGCCTTTCCACCTGTCATTAACCAGCGGTGAAAGGGGTATGCTCTTCCATTCCGCTTCACTTTCGTGTTTATAAAGAAGGTCGGCAGCTATAAGATCATGGCCATCGGCAAAGACATCCGCCTCGATATCAACAAGATCGCCTTCAAGAGCCTTTGCAGAGAACCTGCCATTATCAATTACAGGACTTACATCCTCGATTATGACTCTTTTTCTTCCCTCTTCGATCATGGGAACCTCCGAACTGTTATTTTCAAATTTCACTTCTCCTTAAAGTTCTGTTTATTATAACAGCCAGATAATACCTTTACAAAAATATCTGGATAACGCGCTGAACATATTCCAACGCCAACTCGTTAAACAAAAAAAGAGGTTTTCGCTGAGTTTGATTCATCTTCTGTCGCAAAGCACTACGATCAGATCGTTAACATTCGTTCCTGTAGGACCTGTTATAAAAAGGTCACCTGAGGCCTTGAGAGCATTATAGGAATCATTTCTCTCAAGGCTTTCCAGAGGAGAAAAACCTCTTTTCTCCATCCTGTCCGCGGAAACTCCATCGACAATTCCTCCTGCAGCGTCTGTGGGCCCGTCAGTACCGTCCGATCCAGCAGAGACTATGACAATTTCTTCAAGACCTCTTATTCCGATGGCGGCAGAAAGCACTGTCTCCTGGTTTCTACCTCCCTTCCCATTCCCCCTGAGATGTACTACTGTCTCTCCTCCCATTATCAGGGCACATGGAAGATCAAGAGGCCGTCTGTTCTCTATCTCTTCTCTTGCAAGGGAAGAGATAAATCTGCCGGCCTCCCTCGCTTCACAGTCAAGGGTAGTGGCAAAAACAGCTGCGTGATATCCCAGGCTCAGGGCTACAGCTTGTGCTTTCTCGCATAGAGACCGAACACTTCCGGTTATCACTGTCTTCACATTATGAAGCTCCTTTGGAGTTTCAATGGAAAGGGCTTGACGAATCCTGCCGGACACCTGAAGATCATACTTTTCAAGGATACCGAAGGCGTCCTCTGCAGTGGTAATATCAGCGCTGGCAGGCCCTGAAGCTATGGAATCCAGCCTGTCACCAAGCACATCTGACAAAACAATGGTGTAAACTGACGCAGGCTCCACCATTCTTGCAAAACGGCCAGCCTTTACCGATGACAATCGTTTGCGTACAGTATTTATCTCCACAATGTCTGCTCCACACGCAAGCAGGTCCTCCGTGATGCCTGTAATATCAGTGAGAGAAATTCCGGGAGCAGGCTTTTCGAAGAGTGCGGAACCGCCACCAGAAAGGAGGAAAAGAACTGTATCTTCACTTTCAAGGGAAGATACCATCTCTGTTATCCTGAGTGTTCCTTTTTCAGAGTTTGCATCGGGAAGGGGATGACCAGCTTCCAGGATCTCAAAACCGCTAATGGGACCCATGGAGTGATCATACTTTGTGAGGACGATACCATTACGTATTCTTTCACCAATCTCCTCCGAAGCAGCCTTGGCCATTCTCCAGGCGGCCTTGCCTACAGAGACTACGTAAATGTTGCCCCCTGCCTCAAGATATTTTAGACCCCTGGTTACGCCACTTTCGGGTAAAACGCCCTGGATAGCTTTTTCAGCTATAACTATTCCGTCCTTTCTGAGTTTCTCGCCCACGAAACAAACCCCCTTGAAGATCCGGTTATTTTACAAATCAATTTTGAGTGTTCAAAAAAACACATATTTCCTTATAATATTATTCGTAGAGTACCTATGATATAATTTTAATCGTTGTATCATAATAAACAGCTGTTTACTATCTTGAGAATGATTAACGATAACTGAGGTTGTCTGTAATGGATATGAACTGTACATACAATCAGAAGAGGAAGACCGACCTGGATAATGTGTATCTCGAGACCCTTTTCAATGACATCCCCGACGCTGTCCTCGTAGCTCTTCCTGATGGAACAATAACACATGTAAATGAATCCTTCCAGAATATCTTCGGGTATATCCCCGAAGAGGTAACTGACCGCTTTATCTGGGAACTATACGATGATGCTTTTATGTCAGAAGAGGTCCGTTATAACTTCAGGATCCTTGCCGACGGAGAACTTGCTCCTGCCAAAGCTGTAAGGAAGACGAAAAATGGATCTCTTTTAAATGTGGTTATCCACGGGGGTCCCATATTCAGTGAAGGGAATCTGGCGGGAGTTTACATAATATATACTGACG
>CAZFJG010000033.1:0-14740 GCA_964519285.1 uncultured Synergistales bacterium
GCTTCTTCCTTGACTGGAAGAGCATCTATATCTGCTCTCAACAGAATGCATTTACCAGATCTCCCGGAATTGAGATCAGCAACAACTCCGGTTTCCGAATCTGCTACTCCTCTTCTTACGTTGTTATACCCCATATCTTCAAGGATCTCCGCTATTTTGGCAGTTGTACCAAACTCCTCCCAGGAAACCTCGGGATGCTGGTGAAAGTAATGTCTCCATTCAATAACACTACGACTGAGCTCTTCTGCCTTTTCTCTTATTTTATTGTGCATTGTACTACCTCCATATATATGATTTGCATTTATTTCTAATTACAGCTACCGGATTTCAATGATCACAAAAACCTTCTTCAGACTCCAACGAATTCTATCTCCATACCCGATTCAAGTCCAGCATGTTAATTTCCTGTCCCACTGTAATATCCGTTACTGACTTGTTTTAAAGGCAGAGAGGAAATAGAATGGCTTTAAAGATCAACTGTTAATGAAAGGATGACTGAAAATAACAAAGATGACGAAACAGGACAACAGAGCATACAAATACCGATGGCTTATCTGGTCAGTAATGGTACTGGCATACCTCCTTGTATACTTCCACAGATTGACCCCGGGAGTCCTCCAGTCCCGACTTGTAGATGCCTTTGATCTCAGTGCCACATCCTTTGCAACCCTTTCCTCCATGTATTTCTATGCTTACATGATAATGCAGATCCCTGTAGGGATCCTTGCAGATACCTTAGGAGCCCGAATAACTGTCACTTCAGGAATGGTACTTACTGCTGCCGGATCCTTTATGTTCGGCACTGCCATTTATCCGGTAATGGCCTTCGCTGGAAGATTCATAATCGGTATCGGTGTTTCCACTGTTTTTGTCTCAATCCTGAAGATCAACTCAAGGTGGTTCAAAGAGAGGGAATTTGCTACAATGTCTGGCCTGACCCTTCTTGTAGGAAATGCAGGTGGGATGCTTGCACAGACACCCCTTGCAGCACTTGTAGCAGTAGTTTCCTGGAGATATGTTTTCACTCTTCTGTCACTGGTAAGCCTTGTCCTTGCCGTTCTGGCCTTTCTTCTGGTTAGGGACGAACCGTCATCTCTCGGATTTGATGACATAAACGAATTTAAACTGGACACCAATAGAGGAAAAGACCATGATCTCTATTTCGCCTTCAAATCTGTTTTGTCCAACTGGAGGATCTGGCCAGCCATGATATTCTACGCTTTTATAAACGGAAGCTGGCTGGCTTTTGTGGGGACATGGGGAGTTCCCTACATGTCCAGCGTTTACGGTCTGCCTGAAAAAGAAGCTGCCGTCTACATAATATGGGCAATGCTTGGAATGCTCGTAGGTTGCTTTTCAACAGGATGGATCTCGGACAAAACTGGCCGAAGAAAATTTCCAATGGTAGTTCTTTCCGTTTCTTATACCCTTATATGGGGAATCCTTTCGTTCTGGAACGGAGGAAGACCTCCCCTGGTTACCATCAAACCTCTTTTCTTCCTCATGGGACTGGGATTTACAAGTTTTATCCTGTCCCTTTCCGTTGTAAAGGAACTGAACCTGCCAAGATATACTGGTGTAGCTCTGTCGGTCTTTAATACTTCCGGTTTTGTTGGAGTTCCTTTAATAGCAACCCTTTCAGGTTATATTATTGATGTAACCACAGAAATGGGTCTGATGGTTAAATCCCAGTATCATTGGGCCTTTATGGCGGTTTTCATCCTTTTATGCCTTGGTACGTCAATGCTTGTTTTCATGCCCGAGACATACTGTAAAAATATAAATTACAGTAAAATAAAATAGCTTTTTTATTGAAAAGGGAGGCAGATGAAGTATGATTAATATTCTTGACAGCTTAAAAGTGACGGTAATAGCTGAGGACTCGGTACAATACGAAAGTCCCTTCTGGGGACAGCACGGAATATCTTTCCTTCTCGAGGCAGAATACGGGAACAGAACAAATAAGGTTATGATCGACGTCGGGCAGAACTACGAAGCCCTTGAACACAACATGGAAATCCTCAAAATTGATCCTTCATCTATAGATGCCCTTGTTCTGACCCATTGTCATTATGACCACACCAGGGGTATTCATTCCCTCCTCCATGCAAGAAAAGGGAAAGAACTTCCTGTTATTGCCCATCCCGACATTTTTCGACTTCATTTCATTGCGGATCCTTTTTTAAGACATGTAGGTATATCAGCAGAGGACAGCCGGCAGAAACTGGAATCAGCAGGGGCCAGACTCTTTCTTGCTTCAGATCCTCTTGAGATTATGCCAGGACTGTGGACTACAGGAGAGATCCCGAGAAAAACAGACTTCGAGGACGCCGGGATCGCTTTAAAGACCATCCATAATGGCAGAATCCAGGAGGATCAGGTTATGGATGATATCTCTGTTGCAGCTGTTGTAAAAGACAGAGGCCTGGCCATCATAACAGGTTGCAGTCACGCCGGAATTGTGAATATATGCCTGCACGCCCTTGAACTTTTTCCCGGACTTCCAATTGAGACAATAATAGGTGGACTCCATCTCGTTGAAGCTGAACAGGAAAAGATAGACCTTACTGTAAAAGCCCTTGAAGACATGAATCCTGCATGGATAGCCTCAGGACATTGCACAGGGTTCAGGGCTCAGTTCGGACTTTTTCAGACCTTCGGAGAAAGATTTGAACCTCTTGCATCTGGAAAAATCTTCAGGATATAGCTGTTCTTTTGTAAAAGCTGGAAAGCCGGGGCTGGTTTTTTCTATGGGATCAAGAGCACTTCTTAGATAAATTTTGATGCAACCATTGCTGCTGCAATAAGCACTATGACCCCAAAGTATTTTCTAATGGAGGCACAATTTATTCTCGCTGTTATGGTAGCTCCTGTCTGTGCCCCTGCTATGGATCCTGCGAGCAGGAGAAGTACCAGTATGGGATCCACGTTACCACTTAAAAAATGACTGGAGGCACCAAAGACTGATATTGCAAAGGTCTGCATCAAGCTTGTTCCTACAGCAAACCTTGTTGGAACTCCAACGACATAAAGCAGGGTAGGCAGGAGAAGAAAACCTCCTCCTATCCCAAGCAGACCGGAGAGGAAACCTACTATAATTCCTATTCCTGCTATGGGCCATACAGAAAGTCTGTCCCAGCCTGTAGAAATAAAACCCATAAGGGGTTTTAATGTTATGCCCCTTAACCTGGATATCAGAGGTGAATCCGCCTCACATTCTTCTCCCACGCTTCGAAGGGATTCTTTGAGCATATAAACCCCCATAAAAAGCAGAAAACACAGGTATATGGCACTCATGTAGAAATCCATCTGGCAGTATTCCTGTCCCAGGATAACGTAAACTTTATCAGAACTGAAAGAACCTATTGTATTTACACCAAGGAAAATTCCAGGGACAGATCCGGCGATAAAGAGTCCCGCCAGCTTGATATCAATATTCTTCAATATCAGGTGTTTTGTAACACCCGAAAAGGAGGTAAAGATCATCTGACCGAGGCTGCTCCCCACTGCAATGTTATAAGGTATGCCCAAAAAAACATTGAGGAAAGGCGTAAGCATGAACCCTCCTCCTACTCCGAAAAGGCCGGATATGCCTCCTATAAAGAACCCCAGAAGAACAACCAGAACACCATTGACAGGCATGTCAGCTACTGGCAGCAATATTTCCAATATAAAAACCTCCACGAGATGATCATCGAAGTGCAAATTTTGTCAGAATAAAAGTTTTATTATTTGAGCTTTGGGAAAATCCGGAAGGGACCACATGGTTTATCAGGTTTAAGTACAGTTCACTCAGAGGACCTTACTAAAAGAGTTTCAAAGCCTTCATCTTTGAGAAGCTTCTCTACAGAGACCGCAGACTCCCTGCTGCTTCCTCCCCTTACCCGAACCCTGAAATAATTGCCAGGTTTAGTAATATCAACGTTAAAACCTTTATTTCTCAGATCATCGGCCAGCCTCTGGGCATCTTCTTTATATACCAGCATTCCAACCTGGATTCCCCAGGTATTGTCTTCTAAAAACCTTGGATCCTTCTTTTCCGATGATGCTTTCTTTTCCTGTGAAATCTCATTTACCGGAGCTGTTCCATCGGATTGCACAACAAGAGTATCGTACCCGGCTGAAGAAAGAAGCTTTTCTATTTTCAGGGCAATTGTCCTGGTAGATCCTCCCCTTATCCTTACCCTGTAAAGATCTCCTGGTTTCGCAATATCAACATTAAAGCCCTGCTCTTCTATTCTTTTGGCCAGTCTGCGTGCATCCTCCTGAGACCTTACCATGGCAACCTGCACTCCCCAGGAGGAATCTTCCTGGTATGTATCTATTTCAGTTAAACTCGCCTCTCCAGGGATATCCGGCTGAGCCATTTCTGCTGAAGGATCTTCCGTCTTTTCCCCAGCTATCTCTGTATTGTCATTGATTTCGGAATTTCCATTGGCTGCCTGGGAAACTTCCCTTTCTCCAGCAGGAGACTCATTCTCCACAGCAAAATCCGGCTTCTTATACTCTATTTTTTCATCTCCAAGAAAAAAATCCTTTGCAAAATAAAAGAGGGAAAAAGCGAGGACAAGTCCCAGTAGAGGAATAAGAAGATACGTCCCTCCTGCAGCAAAGGAACGAGAAGTTCTTTTACCCCCTGGATCTCTTTTGTAGCGTGCGTTTTTCCGAGTGGTGTTTTCATCCTCTTTTTTCATTCATATTCCTCCTGGTGCAGACTTGACGGAAACTTCAACACTATTATACCTTTTAAAGAGAACACCGGGAACACGATATCTTAACAGGGATTTATCATTTCCGCATATGATCATATGTTATCAATGGCAAAAAAGACTGTAACCAGCAATTTTACGAATACAGGGAAGTCAAATATCCTGCATGGGCTGACGACCTTTCGGGTCAGGTTCGACATGTATTGTTACAAGGGTATCCTTTCCATAACTTGCGTAGATCTTCTTCTCAATTGCTGTGGAAATGTCATGAGCCTCAAGAAGGGAGAGATTTCTGTCAACCATTACATGAGCTTCAACTGCAAAATAATGCCCGATCTTTCTGGTCCGAACGTTATGCACGTTATAGACACCCTGGGTGGAACTCATCAAGTCCCAAATGGCAATCCTCGCTTCACTGTCAATGGACCCCTCTATCAACTCGTTAAGGGTCTCTTTAAGTATCTGAAAAGCTATTCTGGCAATAAAGAAACTAACAAGTAATGCTGCCAGAGGGTCAAGAATAACCCACTCTCTGCCAAGAAAGACCGCCCCTCCAAGACCTGCGAGAACAGCCAGGGATGACATCGCATCCGACCTGTGATGCCACGCCTGGGCTTTCAGGGCAGGGCTTTTTATTCTTTCTGCCACTCTTCTGGTAAAACGAAAAAGGATCTCCTTTGCTGCCACTGATACAAAGGCTGTAATAAAAGCGATAAGCCCTGGACGAGGTATTACTGCTCCCCTGATGAAACAGCCTATCTTTGAAGCTCCGCTGTAAAATATACCAATACCCGCCAAAAACAGCAGTACTCCGCAGATGGCACCGGTAAGGGTCTCGATCTTCCCATGACCGTACTGGTGTCCCTTATCAGCCGGTTTGTCCACCACGTGGAATCCAAGCAGAACGATAACATCCGTTACAATATCGGAAAGAGAATGGGTAGCATCTGCTACCATTGCCGAACTGTGTCCAGCAAAACCTGCTATGTATTTGATCACTGTCAGAATAACATTGACCACCAGGCCTGCTCTGGTGATGGACACACCCTGTCTTGACCTTGTTTCTTCCCTTTTCATGACATCAACTCCGATAAGGGTTGCAGTGCAAAAGCAGGAGCTTTATAAAGAAAAAGACCGAAAAGAATATCTGACATCCTTTCCGGTCTGGTCTCTTGTTATACTATACTTTTTCTGCAGCTTTTCTGAGCTCTTCGGCCCTGTCCGTCCTTTCCCATGCCGGCATGGGGTCCAGGTCTATCCTTCCCATATGTCCGTAAGCTGCAATTCTTTTGTACTGAGGTTTTCTGAGTTCCAGATCCCTTATTATAGCTGCCGGTCTGAAATCGAAATGCTCGAGTACGAGCTGGGTGATCTTTTTGTCACTGATATTGCCCTCGCCAAAGGTCTCGACCATGAGGGAAACCGGATGGGATACTCCTATAGAATAAGCTACCTGGATCTGGCAGCGTTTGGCAATTCCTGCAGCCACTACATTTTTAGCCGCATATCTGGCCATGTAGGCTGCAGATCTGTCAACCTTTGTGGGATCCTTTCCGGAAAAAGCTCCTCCTCCGTGGGAAACCCAGCCACCATAGGTATCCAGAATGATCTTTCTTCCGGTAAGTCCCGTATCTGCCATGGGACCACCTTTCACAAAACGGCCCGTAGGATTAACCAGGATCTTTGGGTGATCATTCATAAAATCAGCGGGGATAACAGGATCGATAACATGTTCCACTATCTCTGCCCTCATCTGTGCCGGATCCACATCGGGATGATGCTGTGTTGATACAATTATGGTATCTGCCCTGACTACCCTGCTGTTTTCGTATTCGAGAGTCACCTGGGTCTTTCCGTCAGGCCTCAGATAGGGAAGAATATTATCTTTCCGCACGGCTGCAAGTCTCCTGGAAAGCCTGTGTGCAAAAGCGATAGGCATGGGCATAAACTCCCTGGTCTCATCCGTGGCAAAACCAACCATCATTCCCTGGTCTCCGGCACCCACCCTGTTTATTTCCGCGTCTGTCATATCTCCTTCCCTTATCTCAAGGGCTCTGTCCACACCCTGTGCAATATCAGGGGATTGTTCGTCTATAGCGGTCAAAACAGCACAGGTATCGCCATCGAAACCGTACTTGGCCCTTGTATAACCTATATCCTTTATAATCTCTCTGGCTATACGGGGAATGTCTACATAGGTATTGGTACTTATCTCTCCGGCTACCATTACCAGTCCTGTTGTAACCAGACATTCACAGGCCACACGTCCCATGGGATCATCAGCCAGGATGGCATCGAGAACCCCGTCTGATATCTGGTCGGCAACCTTGTCCGGATGTCCTTCGGTAACTGATTCAGATGTTATCAGAAACCCCTGTTTTGTCATCTTTCTACCTCCCTGAATTTTTAAGTCTTTCAACAGTCATTAATGTCAAAAAAGACCCCTCTCGAAAGAAGGGCCTTTGAATGTACCAGTAACATTGAAATTCCCTCTTATCAGTCAGCTTCTTTAGCTGCTGGTATTGGCACCAGATCAGATACATCACAGGTTGCCGGGCTTCATCGGGCCAGTCCCTCCGCCTCTCTGGATAAGAGCAGATTATTGTAGTTAAACTGCCAATTGGCAATTATAATCTTTAGCGTAGTTGTGTCAACTGAAATAGTTCTTTTATTTACAGGGAGAATAACCACAACTGAAACAGTAGGCGCATCCTGATATCATCTCCATGGGGCTACCGCATTCAGGACAGATGTTCCTTTCTCCTCCCTGGTTGTCCTCGTGTCCCAAAAGCCTCTCGAGCATTACTGCAAGAGCATCTGGAATAGACCTGAGTACGTGTTTGTCATCAGATTCGAACATCCAGTATTCCTTACCTGAAATACCCCTCAATGTGGAAATAAAGTCCTCAATATTTCCTCCGCTCCTCAAACCTATGGAGATGGCCCTTGACATGGCCTCTGTCATGGCGGTCATTTCTGAACCACTCTTGCCAATGGTAGCAAAGACTTCAAAAGGATCATTTCCGTCAAAATTCAGAGTCACGTAGAAACTCCCCCAGGGAGTGGTCTCCTTTATGGTCTTGCCGAAAACCACCGGACCGGGACGATCTTTTACCTGGCTCGTATGTTCAACCGTTTTTTCAGATTTCGTAGCTTCAATTGGCTGGAATGACCTGGAACCGTCCCTGTATATGGTTATTCCTTTCGCTCCGAGACTGTAGCACATCTCGTATACCATTTTCACATCTTCAACCGTAGCAGAATTGGGAAGATTAACCGTTTTGCTTATTCCGCTGTCAACAATTCTCGAAAAAATACCCGTAACCTTTACATGTTCTTTCGGACTTATATCGTATGCAGTCACAAAAACCTGATCACTTAAGGTTCCTGTATTCCGATATTCCTCTTTCTGTTCTTCTGAAACAAGCTTGTGGAAAAAATCCCTCGTATCATAACCCTTACCGCTTGAAGAAACTATTTTTCTCGACCATGACCAGGCAAAATTGGGTTCTATTCCCGGACTGCTGTCAAGAAGCATTGATATCGAACCTGTAGGAGCAATACTGAGCCTTCTACTGTTACGAAATTCTCCTTCAACCAGGGATAAGAGAGTTCTACGCAACAGCTCAGGAGGGGATACGCCGAAAATCCCAGCGTTATGGAAGACATTCTCCAGGGTATTTACAAGAGTGTAGGGTATAGTCTCGGACATTCTCATTTTCTTAAGGAGTGTCTTGAACATGTCATCATCCATGTTCTCTATCCATTCTCTGGTCAGAAAATCACCGTCTCCGAACTCCTCCCGGAAGGACTCGAAAAGTTCTTTTACCAGATGGGACTCCTCAAACGCAGGCTTGTTCATTTCTCTCACATTCTCGATAGTTGCAAGAAGGGCAGCCGAGGACATTTTTTCTCCTATTTCCGAACAAAACTCCTCAAACTCTTCAGATCCGTAACGAATCCCGAGTTCTATGGCCGCATCAGCCAGACCCATAAGTCCTAACCCAACCGGGCGTATCTGCCTGGTTCTCTTCTCTATTTTTTCCAGTGGATAAGAACAGGCGTCTATAACAAGATCAAGGTAATACATAGACCTGAAAACCTGGTCAATGAATTCTTCCATTTCAAATATAACTTTCCCGTTTTCTTTCTCTTTTATAAAGGGCTCCAGGTTTATGGATCCCAGGTTACAGCTGGTATAATTGGGCAATGGCTGTTCACCGCAAGGATTGGTAGACTCTATCTTCCATTTACTGTCTATCTTGAGAAGATTATCAGCATTTGCCCTGTCAATGAAAAAAACTCCAGGATCCCCTCTTTGCCATGCTGATTCGCAGAGCTTGTCCCACAGGGCTTTTCCCCTGATAGTTCTTACTGGTGTTCCATCATATCTTGAAATCAGCTGGAAATCCCTGTTTTTCTCTGCAGCCTCAAGGAGAGAATCGGAGACACATACTGAGATATTGAAATAGGAAAGCCTGCCGTCTTCTACCTTGGCATCAATAAAATCCTCTATATCGGGATGATCGTCAAAAAGCATACCCATAAGAGCAGCCCTTCTCCTGCCTCCCTGGACTACCACACTCCCCATGGTATTCCATGTCTCCATGAACGAAACAGGTCCGCTGGCCTGTCCTCCGGTGCCACGGTCGATATCAGCACCTTTCTGGCGGAGGTAACCGAAATTGGCACCCACTCCTCCTCCGAATTTACTTATGGTTGCTGCATCCTTGACTGAGTCAAAAATTCCATCGATGCTGTCAGGAACTTCGATCACAAAACATGCAAAGAGCTGCTGACCTGAAGTTTTGGACAAATGGATCTTTCGATAATCATCAAAGTTAATATCTTCAGGCGATGAATAAAGTATCTGCGCATAGTCAGGCTGGGTAGTCAGGCCTGCAGCAGCCCCGAAAAGACAGGGGGAGTTAAAAAGAAACCGTCTCTCAAGGATATCCCTGTATATGTTCTTTTCCAGTATCCTCAACCACTCGAGAGAAGAAGGGTCCTTGCCGTCCAGGTAAGATGTCTCTGCGCTTGCGATGGTCCGGGCCACCCGTCTGGCAAACTCTTCAAAGGACTTTTCCTTTCTCACTGATCCCTGGGTACTATCATAAACATCTGCAAAATATCTCTGGGAAAGAAGCCATTGTGCATTTTCCGACAATCTTGGCCGGGATGGATTTTCAAGTTTTTTGACGTCAATATCCTCTCTGAAGCGCTTGCGATAATTTTTTACCATCTCATACTCACTACCTTTACAGATAAAATAAAAAGTTATGATGTCGTCAAATCTTTATTTCCTGCGATTCCTGGAGCATTCCTCTAAAACAATGCGTAACACAATATATAGGGCCCCACATCGCAAACACTACCACAGATAGCGCTTTCACACAAGCTGTTCCCTGATCTGTTTTAAGCTATCAGCTGTCCTCTGCTCCAAAAAAGCTTCCCCCTTTGAGAACTCTCAATAATCGAAGGTAAGGCGCTTTCACGCTGGAAATATCAGGGTATACTCTGGGGAGGGATTATAATTGACACAGGGAAGGTGAGCCCTTGAGCTACACCTTCCCTGCTATCTGGATCTTAAATTCCCCGAACTGTTTATTTAAGCCCAAGCTCTATTATCTTGTCTTCCCCCGGAACACCATGTTCATCCCAGCCAAGAAGACTGTAATATAGCCTTCTTGCCTCGTAAAACTCATTTTCAGGAACACTTTTTCCTGCAAGAGGTCCTTCAGGTATCTTCTCAAAAAGCCTCTGGGGAATGACGTCTTCTTTATCGTCGAAGCCAAGTTTCACGTTGATCAGTCTTGCCCCGGTGAGACCCCTTTCTCCCATTTTCATCAGTTCCCACATTGAAGTGTTCCAGCCTGTCCCGGACTTCACAAGATCCGGTAAAAGATGGATCGGAAAAAAGCTCCTCGGAGCAAAGACAAAATAACACATCCCAAGATGGTTCATGAGGCTCCATAGAAGCCACAGGTAGACCACGTTAGTGACCTTTCTACTGTCCAGATCAAGGGGATCCATTGGCTCAAGAATACCGAGGGTCTTTACTGATTCCATTGGGAAAGTACCCTCTTTTGCGAACATGGTATCATGGGCAAACTGCATATGATCAGCTCCCTGTGGTGCAAGGGCGTAGGCAAGAGATACCCCAACCTTTCCCCTTGGATCGTGCATCGGAAGTTCCTGACCCTTTACGTGAAGTGCGAACTTCTCGCTGCCTCCTCCTGTCTTTTCAGAGGCCCTTCTAACTCCCTCTGCAAGATCTGCACCGATCCCTTTCCGAAAAGCAATCTTTTCGATAAGAGCATGCATTCCTTCAACATCCCCGAAACCTGTTACTCCGGCGTCCTCCCTTGAGAGGATACCTTCTTCAACGCACTCCATGAGCCAGGCAATGGTACTCCCTGTAGATATGGTATCCAGACCGTAGCGGTTGCAGAGCTCGTGAGCTTTTGCCACTGCATCGAGTTTATCTATGCCACACAGGGGGCCAAAAGAACCAAGTGTCTCATATTCAGGCCCTCCGTAAGAAGGATCTACGTCGTAACTTCCACCCTTGACTACTCTCTTGCACCGTACCGCACAGGAAAAACAGCCATATCTGTCAGAAAGAAGGGTATCTGTCATTTTTATTCCACCGACATTTTCGGCTCCCTCAAAGACTCCTTCCCTGAAGTTCCTCGTGGGCAACATTCCGCTCTCGTTGTTGCCTTCAACAGCACTGGTAGTTCCGTAAACTCTCAGATTCCATGAAAGTGGTTCCTCTTTCCAGCCCGAAAAGGCCTTGTGCATCTCCTTGAGCAGCTCTCCGTCAGCGGGACTCATTGGACCAGACATGGGACAGACTATAGCCTTGATCTTCTTGGAACCCATAACAGCTCCCATGCCCGTCCTTCCATTAGCGTGATGAAGATCGTTCAGGACACAGGCATAACGTACCTGGTTCTCTCCGGCGGGTCCGATAAGAATGGCAGTTATTTTACCGTGCTCTTTTCTCAGCTTCTCGAGTGCTGGCCCCGTCTCAAGACCCCAGAGATGAGATGCATCCCTTATTTCCACTTTACCCTTTTCTATCCAGATATAGACAGGTTTTTCGGAAATCCCTTCAAGCACGATACCGTCAATTCCCTGGGTTTTCAAAGAAGGTCCGAAATAGCCGCCTGCCTCACTTTCTCCATATGCTCCTGTAAGAGGGCTTCTGGCGTACATTCCGTAGCGGGGAAGACCATGAAAGGCCAGCCCCGTCAATAGGCCCGAGGCTATTATCAAAGGATTACCTGGTCCAAGAGGATCCACTTCCCTGTCAAGCTTTTCCATCAAAACAGGAATGGCAAATCCTCTCATCCCCCCCCATTTCCGAGAGGTCCTCTCATCAATACTCTCACTTCTTATCTTTCCCTTTTCAAGGTCGATCCAATCTCTTCGGCCGTTCCAGACTGACAAAAAAACACCTCCAATAGACAAAATACGCTATTATTTTTTAACCACCATTATGATAATATCAGGATATCTTTTTATCCAGGTATTATAAACCATAAACTGTGAGGATGTTTTTTGAATGGGAAAATTCGATTTCGACAGAATTATCGACAGAAAAGGAACCAGCTCCGAGAAATGGGACGGCCTTGAAAAAAAGTTTGGCAAGGCAAACCTGATCTCCATGTGGGTAGCTGACATGGACTTTGAGGCTCCTCCCTGCGTAAAGCAGGTTATAAGGGAAAGGTCTGAACACGGAATCTTTGGCTATACGGACCAGCCTGATTCCTTTTATAACGCTGTCGTTGAGTGGGTAAATAAGCGGCATGGCTGGAACATCAAGGCAGACTGGATCTGCAACACTCCCGGAGTGGTGCCGGCTCTTTCTGCCTCCCTTATGGCCTTTACCCAACCGGGAGACGGTGTTGTTATACAGCCACCGGTATACTATCCATTTTTTTCAGTCATTCAGGGAAGAGGAAGAAAACTCGTAGAGAACCCCCTGATCTTCGAGAATGGAAAATTCAGAATGGATTTTGAAGACCTTGAAGCCCGGATAACTCCTGAAGTAAAGGTTCTTTTTCTCTGCAGTCCTCATAATCCAACCGGAAGGGTGTGGACTCGAAAAGAGCTTGACAGGCTGGCAAGGATATGCCGGGAAAAGGATCTTCTCGTAGTATCTGACGAGATCCACTCGGATATCGTATATAAAGGCTCTGTCCATACTCCCCTCGCTTCAGTCAGTGCCGATATGGCAAGTAGAACTATTACCTGTATCTCCCCGAGCAAGACCTTTAACATTGCAGGCCTTTCTACTTCTGTAGCTGTAATTCCAGATGAACGGAAGAGAAGTGATTTTGAAAGGGTAACAGAGTTCCTGCATATAGAAGGAGGGAATCTCTTCGGAACCTTTGCCCTTGAAGCAGCATATAACGAAGGTGAAGAATGGCTGGAAGAACTTCTTGAATATCTTGAGGACAATATCGATTACACAGAGGATTTTCTGGCCGAAAATATTCCGGGAGTTTCACTTGTAAGGCCTGAAGGAACCTATGTTCCTCTTCTCGATTTCAGATCCCTTGAAATGTCAGGAGAGGAACTACAGCAATTTCTGATCCACAGAGCCGGTGTTGCCATGGACGGCGGGCACTGGTTCGGAAGGACAGGAGAAGGTTTTGCCAGGATCAATATTGCTACTCCCCGGTCCATACTTCGAAAAGGACTTGAGGGAATAGAAAAGGCCATAAAAGATCCAGCCAGGTAAGATCAGATATAAGAAAAGGGGAAATCAATAAAAAAAGAACTGCAGGATCTTCTCCCACATAAAGGTGCTATTGCCTGTATCGGGACATTTTATGTAAGATATTCATTTAAATATTCTCCAACCTTTCTTCCGGTACTGACAGAAAAGCTTGGGCTGTCTCTTTTCTTTTTGTGACAAGAAGGAATATAGAGATCTGAAATTCATTCTAAATGAAATATTTCATATTGTATCTATATTCTGCCCCTTGTTAGCCCGGGCTAAAATGCTTACAATAGATTCATGATGAATAAAAACTGGTTTAAAGACAACAATTGGTTCAATGATGGTAATAGTGGTGATGGAGGAAGTGAAAAGCGGGTCCGGAAACCTAACTTTCACTTCAAGCTGGGCAGGCCCTTGTGGATCCTGCTTATTATCGCAATTGCAGCTGTAATAATACTCCCTGCATTTTCCGATTTTTACACTGAACTACTATGGTTCCGGTCACAGGATATATCGAGTGTATTCTGGACAAGGCTCATACCCCAGGGAATTCTCTTCCTGGCTGCTGCTGTTCTGGCTTTTGCAGCATACTGGTTCAATTTCAGGAAGGCCGTCAAAAACGTACAGCCCATGTTGAACGAGGAGGTGCAGAAATTTTTAGGGCCCCGTTTTGCCGGTATCATAATAACTGTTGTAGCCCTTATCTTTGCTATCTTCAACGGACTGGCGGTCAAGGGCGAATGGCCTATGGTACTACGGTTCCTGAACGCAAGTCCCTTCGGGCATGTTGACCCCATATTTGGCAATGATGTTGGATTCTATGTATTCAGCCTGCCCTTTATTGCTTTCCTTCAAAGCTGGCTGATAGGAATACTGTCCATGTGTTTTATCGGATCTGCTGCAATTTACCTGGCAGCCCTTATGCCGACTATCCAGCAGGAAGGTCGAATTACGGTTCCAAAGTTTACCCAGATTCACCTGACCATAATCGGTTTCTTTATCGTTCTGGTCTGGGGAGCAGGTTACTGGATAGAGCGCTTCTACCTTCTATATTCTGACCGTGGAGTCGCTTTCGGCGCAAGTTACACAGATATCCATGCGGACCTGCTTGCTCTGAACGTGATGGCTGCGATAACCTTTATTGTTGCGATTCTACTAATTGTGAGCATTTTCAAAAAGAAGACCTGGAAATTTTCAGCAGGTCTCCTTGGAATCCTTATAGCGACTAGCATCATCCTGAGGGGTTTTTATCCCGGGATCATTCAGAAATACGTGGTTGAGCCCAACGAATACCAGA
>CAZFJG010000034.1:0-14601 GCA_964519285.1 uncultured Synergistales bacterium
CCATCTCCTCCATGTCCATGAGGACCAGCCAGCCTGCAACCGAGTCAGTAACGGCAGCACTCGAGGGAGGTCCCTTTGACACAGGGATCACCCTTGACAGTCTTCTGCCCATTGCAGAGCATTTTGAGACTATAAGAGGGAAGTACGATGACATTTTTGTAAAGCTTGAAGGGGCAGATACAAATGTCCTTGTTTACCAGATCCCAGGCGGAATGTATTCAAACCTCGAAAACCAGCTAAGGGAGCAGAAGTCCCTCCACAGAATAAAGGAAGTGCTTCAAGAGGTACCAAGGGTGAGAGAAGAAATGGGATATCCCCCTCTTGTCACTCCAACAAGCCAGATCGTGGGTACCCAGGCTACTCTTAACGTTCTCGTTGGAGAAAGATGGAAAATAATACCCAACGAGGTAAGACGCTATATCCTTGGATATTACGGCAAACCTCCGGCTGAGATCGATCCTGAGATCCAGAAGAAAGCCATAGGAGACGAGGAGCCAATAACCTGTCGTCCCGGAGAAAAAATAGAGCCGGAGCTCAAGAAAGCAAAGAAGGCCCTCGGTATATGGAGGATCAAACCTGAGGACGTTCTCAGTTATGTCCTTTTCCCCCAGGTTGCTGAGGAATTTTTAATGCGAAAGTATGCAAAGTGGCATAAAAGAGACATTGGACTTCAGAAAACAGAGGATGGAGTCGCTTATCCAGTATAAAGATTAACGAAGGGGTCGCATTTTGCGACCCCTTGCAGAATCCTTTGATTCATACTTCCGTTCTTTTTTTTGTCAATCCTTTCAAACCTCTCTGCCTGACCCTTTCGTGAACGATACTTTCCAGTGTATAGATCAGCAATGCAAACCATATACAGACAAATGTAACCAGCCTTGTGCTCTCGAAGGGTTCATGATAAATAAAGATTCCCAGAAAGAAGGTTATTGTGGGAGCTGTGTACTGCAGGATACCTACAGTTATGAGCTTTATTCTCCTTGCTCCGTAGACAAAGGTTAATAGTGGAACAGAGGTTGCTATACCTGTGCCTGCGAGCAAAAGGGATATTACAGGAACAGAAAGAGCGAAGGTTCCTGTTCCCTTGTAGCTCCAGAAAAGCAGAAATCCCAGCGCAGGTATTGAAAGCATGGAAGTTTCTATGAAAAGTCCAGGGATCGAATCTACTGAAGCCTTTTTTCTCAGCATGCCATATGTAGCAAAAGATATAGCAATTCCAAGGGAGGCTATCGGAACATTTCCATACCGGATCACCCGGAAAAGGACTCCAGCAGCAGCTATCGATATTGCAAGCCACTGGATTTTACGAGGTCTTTCCTGGAAAAAAAAGAAACCGAAAAGCACAACAACAAGGGGATTGATGTAGTATCCAAGACTTGCCTCGAGGATCCTTCCTGAAGTGACTGCCCATATATAGATAAGCCAGTTACATCCAACTGTCAGACCGGTAACAACAAGAAGTTTTATAGTCGGGATATCTCGAGCTGTGGAAAAAATGACAGGCCACTGTTTGCGAATTGTTATTATTACAGCAAGAAAGACTACTGCCCAGACAATTCGATGGCATATTATCTCAAATGCCGGAATGCCTTCAAGAAGTTTCCAGTATATGGGAAGGAAGCCCCAGAATATAAAAGTTGCAAGGGTTACAACAAAACCTTTTGTGTGTTCTGTATCTTTATCAGGCATTTTTAATCCTCCATCAAAGAAAGCTTTAATGGATAATTTTACATGATAAAGGACCGAACCAAAAGCCTTCCTGAAGGACAATTCACTGTTTCAGGTGTATATAATTCCTTATCTAAGAATATAAGCTCAAATAAAAAGTTAAATGCATTATGAAAGTTTTAATTTGACCCTGTGTAATAACTGACCTAAAATACCTGCTATTAATTGATTCCTCTCTTATTCCTTGTAAGTTAAGAGAGTTTCTCCAGTCTTTTAATTGAACTAAACTGAACATGTTTTTTCTCACTTGTTGGTTTGTTTGGCAATGCTTCTCCTGATTATTCAGCTTTCCCAGCAAATTTTGAAACTTAAATGAAGGGAAGGAATATTTATCGTAATGGCAGTTTAATTTTGGGATTTTTGGGGTGATGAATGATTGGACTTTGGAGTTCAATAAAGATCCGAATACGGATTAATTCAATTAGTTTTGCTTGAATCTTGAGAAAGAATAGGTGAGTTTATGTCTGGAATTAAAATTGCGAAAAAATATCAAAATATGCAACCCTCTCTAATGGCTAAGATCTTTCAGGCCGCTGCAAAGGTGGAAGATCTCTCCAATCTCGGTATAGGAGAGCCGGATTTTCATACTGAACCTGAAATTGTAGATGCTGCAAAGAAAGCAGGTAAAGAAGGGTTTACTCACTATACCCCTTTGGCTGGTTTTCAAGATCTCAGGGAAGAGATATGCAGCTACTGGGGTATAAAATACGGTATGGATATTGACCCGGAGGAGGTCTTTGTAACAGCTGGAGCGGTTCAGATACCGTACCTTTTTTTTCAGGCAATGCTGGATCCGGGAGATGAGGTTATTGTTACAGAACCCTGTTTTTCAGCCTATTTCCAGCAGGTGGAGTATAACGGAGGCAAGGTCGTATCTGTTCCCTGCCTGGAAGAAAACAATTTTCTTCCGAAGGCGGAGGATATAGAAAAAGCCATAACTCCCAGGACCAAAGCCCTGATGCTTAACTCTCCATGCAATCCGACAGGAGCTGTAATTATCAGGAGAGAGCTTGAAAAAATAGCTGAAGTGGTAAAAAAACATGATCTTTTCGTGATATCCGACGAGATCTATGAATCCATCCTTTTCGAGGGAGAGCATATTCCCATCGCGACACTGCCGGGTATGAAGGAAAGGACCATGACAGTAGGTGGTTTTTCAAAATCTCACGCCATGACAGGATGGCGTCTAGGTTACGCAATGGCTCCGTCACCAATCCTTGTTTTGATGCAGACTTTGAACATGGTGCAGACCTTTGGAGCAAATTCACTTGCCCAGAAAGCGGGACTATTTGCTCTCAGGACACAGGAAGAAAAGGTAAAAGAGAGGAACGAGATATTCAGGAAAAGGGTATATTATGTTCATGACAGGATAAATGCCATGCCTGGCATGAGTTGCCTGAAACCCGGAGGAACATTTTATCTGTTTCCTAACATAAAAGGTACCGGAATGGATTCTGCAGAATTTGCCTTCTGGCTTCTCAATAAAGCCAAAGTGGCGGTTATTCCTGGAGTTGCCTTTGGTGAGAGCGGAGAGGGCTATATAAGACTATCATGCGCTTTGTCCAGAGAAGACCTCGAAAAGGCAATGGACAGAATGGAAGAGATCCTTGAAAGTCTCTGATTATCCTGAAATAAAGAACAGATAAGACCACAGAGGCAGGCCGGGATCAAAGGCCTGCCCCTGTAAGTTTATGTGAGAAGTTTTCCGGAAAACTGAAAAGTTATGTCATTTCCTGATAATGCCGGTACAGAAGGGAGGCAGAACAAGGGATCTTTCCAGTAGTCGAAGATCGTCATGGGACTTAAGTAGGATTTTTCCTTTACTGCCTGTCTGTTCAAGTTCTATGGTTCGTTCTTCTGTTGAAAAATTACATACAGTGACGATTCTATCCCTTTCGAGAAGTATCCACTTTTCTTCTTCGCTGAACCGGACCTCTGTATTCTCCCTGTCGCCGTCGAGCAGACAGGGATTTTCCTTTCTGAGATTTATCAGTTTCCTGTACCAGGAGAGCATTTCTGAATGGGTTTTCTGATCTCTCTCATTCCAGCTAAGTCTGGATCTGTTGAAGGTCTCTTCCGCATTTGGATCGGGAATATCTTCCTCCCTGTCCTTTAGAGAGGCAAACTCCTTCTTTCTTCCCTCCCGTACCATTTCAGCAAGCTCTTCGTCATCAAAATCTGTAAAATAAAGGAATGGAGAAGATGCTCCCCATTCCTCCCCCTGGAAGATCATTGGAATATAAGGGGATGTAAAGAAAAGAGCTGCCGCTGCCATCTGAAGCAGAGGATCGCAAAGATGACCGATCCTTTCGCCAAAGCCTCGATTTCCTACCTGGTCGTGGTTTTGAAGGCTTACCACAAAACTGTAACCAGGAAGGCCCTGTGGAGTCCTTCCATGTTTCCTTTTTCTGAAAGAAGAATAGATCCCATCGTAGACAAAGCTGTTCTTTAAAGCTTTTGCAACCTGGGATATTTCCCCGAAATCGGAATAATAATCCTGTTTTTCTCCCGTAACAAGAGCATGCAGGGAGTGATGCAGGTCGTCGCTCCACTGGGCGTCTATACCGTATCCTCCGATGTCTGCAGGTCGGATTACCCTGGGATCGTTAAGGTCGCTTTCCGCGATTAGAAAATGTCTTCGACCGGAGGATACCTGGAGTTTTCTTACAGCATTCGCAAGTTCTTCGAGAAAAGGGGTTGCTGACATGTCCACAAAGGCATGGACTGCATCGAGCCTCAATCCATCGATGTGATAATCCCTCATCCACATGAGGGCATTTTCAATGAAAAAGGACCTGACCTCATCTGAATAGGGACCGTCGAGGTTTATTCCTTCTCCCCAGGGGGAAGCGTACTTGTCGGTAAAATAGGGAGCAAATTTCCCCAGGTAGTTTCCTTCCGGGCCAAGGTGGTTGTAGACAACGTCGAGGATAACTGTAAGGCCTTTGGTGTGACACTTATCTATCAGTTTTTTAAATCCTTCAGGTCCTCCGTAGGGTTCATGAGGAGCATACAGGGCTACTCCGTCGTATCCCCATCCATGTCTTCCTGCGAAGGAGTTTACCGGCATGATCTCAAGGTGAGTTACTCCAAGGTCCACCAGGTAATCCAGGTGCTGTATCGCCCCTTCGAAAGTTCCTTCCTCTGAAAAGGTGCCGGTATGCATCTCATAGATAACTGCAGATCCGAGGGGTGGACATTGCCAGTTTGAGTCTGTCCAGTTATAAAGGGAATGGTCAATAAAGCACGAAGGACCGTGAACTCCCTCCGGTTGCCAGAATGATGCCGGATCCGGAAAGAAATCTCTTCCGTTTACAGAAAATCTGTAGGATGTTCCGTGTTTTGCAGGTTCTGACGGAGTTTCCCACCAACTTCCACCTGACTTGACCATTTCTATCTTCTGTCCTTCCACCAATACGAAGGCCTCTTCTGTTTCGGGAGCCCAGAGTCTTAATTTATTCATCAGGCAGCCTCCTGTATAAATTTATCTGTCTTCCCTGTATAGAAGGGAAAAGGGAAATTTTTTGACGAGATCTTTTGTCTTCTGCCATCCGCCTTCCGTGTTGTCCCCGGTGAAAAGGTCTCTCCATTTTCCCGAGGGCAGGCAGACTTCAGTTTCATCCTGATCCAAGTCTACCTTTCCGTGAATCCAGGGTATTATTACGGCAAGATCTTCTCCCCGGGTGAAAGCTGCGAGTCCTGAAGAGGCGGGTCCTCTTGCGTTCAATGGAGCGTAGTTTGAGGGGGTATTGAAGATATCCCGGTGATTTTTCCTGAAGGAGATGCATCTGTTGATCATCCAGAGCCTGGTAAAACCCGGCTCAATTTCCTCAAGAGCCTTTTCCCAGGAGGCTTTTTCAGCTTTGTCAAGCAGTTTTTCTCTCTTTTTGTAGTCCACGGGTCTTCGGTTATCAGGGTCCACAAGACTCAGGTTCCAGAGCTCTGAGCCCTGATATATGTCGGGTACCCCCGGTGCGGTCATGAGAAGCAGGGTCTGGGCCAGAGACTTGTGCCATGTTTCAGGGTTTGTAAGCTTTACAAAGTCCTCAATATCTCTGCAGATAGTTTCATCGGAGAGGACCTTGTCTGCAAAATCGAAGAGGGCTTTTTCATATTTTTCATCTGGATTCAGCCAGGAAGTGAATTCCTTGTTCTCCCTTGCTGCCTTTTCCAGGTAGGAAATCAACCTTTCCCTTTCAATTGGCCATGCTCCTACGAGGGTCTGAAAGAGGAAATATTCCATGTTAGGTTCAGGCATTTCCTCTGATCTGTATTTTTCTGCTCTTTCCTTCCAGTTTTTAACAGCAGATGACCACTCATCAGGATATTCCGAGATTGCTGCCAATCTGCACCTTACATCGGAACTTCTCTTTGTATCATGGGTATTGAGAGATACCATTGTGTGTGGATATGATGCTGAGAGATCAGATAAAAAACTGTGAAAGTCATCCGTGCTTATCCCGAAGGTCCCAGGGTTTCCTCCCACTTCGTTGAGGCCGATTAAACGATTGTAGCAGTAAAAGGCGGTGTCCTCGGCACCTTTAGCCATTACAGGTCCAGTTAACTGCTGGAATCGGTATATGAAATTCCTTTCCTTTTCCCCTTTAATCTTCAGGGAAAAAATATTACCTATAAAGTCCAGAAGATCCCTGTCGAGATCGGGGTTGATTTCGGATGCCTTTTCAATAGCATTCCTTACTGTCTCACTGTCTATCTCCGATGGCTGTTCATGGTCCGGAGAAATATATGTTCTGTAAACGTCGAGGCAGATGGCCAGATATCTTAGACTATCTGCAAGTTCCTGTCTCGTGTAGTCCCTGAAATGCCTGTTCAGGGAGCAGATCTCGGAGAGCATCGATACAAGGCGGTTCATATCGCTTGCAAAGAGTTCATCTATAACAAGGCCTTTCTTCTCCAGGAGGATCTCTTCATAGCTTTCTTTACGTTCAGTGAGTTCCTGGTAAAGGTCTGTGAGTTTATCCTTTGATGCTGGATTTACTGTTATCTGGTTTACAACGTTCATAAAATCGTAGCCAGTGGTGCCTTCTATGGGCCAGTCCTGCCTGACCTGTTCACCGGGATGGAGTATCTTTTCGGCAACTATCCAGCAGTTCGGGCAGTTCTCGCGAAGTCTCTGAAAGTATCCTGCAGGGTCCTTGAGTCCGTCAGGATGGTCTACCCTGAGACCGTCAAGTATTCCTTCCCTTACCCACTCAAGGATCCTTGAGTGGGAGTCCCTGAAGACTTGTTTATCCTCAACACAAAGGCCGACAAGGCTGTTTATGTCGAAAAATCTCCTGTAGGCCATGTCCTCCCTCGACTTTCTCCAGAAGGCCAGTCGATAGTTCTGTCTTTCGAGAAGCTCATCAAGTGCCTGTGGATCAGAGTTGACCTCCTCAAGGACCTCTTTAAGGCTGTTCCTTATTTCCGGTTCACTGTTCCATAAGTTGCCGAACCTTTCGAAGATGACCTCCCTGTTACGATGTCTCTGAAAACTTTCTTTACGGTTAGTAGTTGAAGGGAGGGGAAGGGTATCGAGGGCATCTGCGAGAAAGAGCAGTTCCGGTGAACCTCCCTCGCCTCCGGTCTTTCTTATGATCCCAGCCAGAGAACGGGGAGCTGCAGGGAAGATGTGGTCCCTGTACGTGAAGATAAAACGGTTATTTTTATACTCAAGCAGGATCAGTCCTGCATCGAGAACTTTCCCATAGTGGTCTTCCAGGACGGGCAGAAGCACCCTGTTTGCCGGTGCTGTCTGGTCTCCTTCCCAGTCGACGTCGAAATATGAGGCGTATTTACTGGATGGGCCGTTTTCAAGCACGTCCCGCCACCAGATGTTTCCCGGAAGGGAAATGGCCATGTGATTGGGAACAATGTCCAGAACCTGTCCAAGTTCGTGTTTTTCCAGCTCTGAACAGAATTTATCATGTCCTTCCTCTCCGCCGAGTTCAACGTTTACAGAGGATGGATCTACAACATCATAGCCGTGGGTACTCCCTTTTACAGCCTGAAGATAGGGTGAAGCGTAGAGGTGACTTGTTCCGAGCCTCTTCAGATATGGTAGAATCTCCATGGCATCGTAAAAAGTGAATTCCCTGTGAAACTGGATCCTGTAGGTTGAATCAGGAATCTTCTGAACCATTTTCCTCTTCCTTTTCTGCGAGAATAAAGGTCCTTCCTTCGACAGAGATTATATCGCCGGCTTCGTGAAAATCGCCGTCGTCACTGAATCCACCTGAAGAAGTATCCAGTAGGGTTTTCCACTTTTCAGCCCATTCTGCTCCTGGCAATGTAAAATCAACGGATTCGTGGTAGGCATTTACAAGTATAAGAAAGGAGCTATCCTCAATAATGTTGCCTCTTGAGTCCCTGCCCGGAATTGCCTTGCCGTTCAAAAAGATCATAATGCATTTTGCGAATTCTTCCATCCAGTTGTCCTCGGTCATGTGGTGCCCTTCCGGTGTAAACCAGGCAATATCATTCAGTTCACTGCCGTTGATGGAACGTCCCTGGAACCATTTTTGCCTGGTGAAGACTGGATGATTCCATCGGAACTCAATGAGCCCCTTTGTAAATTGAAGCAGATTCTCGTCCATTTTCTCCCAGTCGAACCAGGATATTTCACTGTCCTGGCAGTAGGCGTTGTTATTTCCCTGCTGGGTCCTTCCGAACTCGTCTCCTCCCAGAAGCATGGGAACTCCCTGTGAAAGGAGAAGGGTGGACAGGAAGTTTCTTTTCTGTCTGTCCCTCAGGCTGTTTACGACCTCATCGTCTGTAGGACCTTCAGCCCCACAGTTCCATGACCGGTTGTCGTTCGCACCGTCCTGGTTTTCCTCTCCGTTAGCCTGGTTATGTTTCTCGTTGTAGGAGACAAGGTCGTTGAGGGTAAAACCGTCATGGGCTGTTATAAAATTAATGCTGGCAAAGGGGCGTCTCGCGTTGTTTTCGTAAAGGTCCGAGCTACCGGTAAAGCGATAGGCGAACTCTCCGAGGGTCTGGTCCTGTCCCCTCCAGAAATCCCTTATGCAGTCCCTGTACTTGCCGTTCCATTCAGACCACAGGGGAGGAAAGTTTCCCACCTGGTAGCCCCCTTCACCGACATCCCAGGGTTCAGCGATGAGCTTGACCTGGTTAATAACAGGGTCCTGCTGGACAAGATCAAAAAAGGAAGAAAGCTTGTCTACGTCGTGGAGTTCCCTTGCGAGTGTTGAGGCCAGGTCGAATCGAAAACCGTCTATGTGCATCTCTGTAACCCAGTACCGAAGGGAGTCCATTATCATCTGGAGAACGTGAGGATTTCTCATGTTCAGTGAGTTGCCTGTCCCCGTGTAGTCCATGTAGTACTTGGGATCATCTGCCATCAGCCTGTAATAGGCTGCATTGTCAATTCCGCGGAAGGAAAGGGTAGGGCCAAGGTGGTTGCCCTCGGCAGTGTGGTTGTAGACAACGTCCAGTATCACTTCTATTCCTGCCTCATGGAGGAGCTTCACCATCTGCTTGAACTCCTGAACCTGTCCGCCCTTTTGTCCCATTCCCGAGTATTCGCTGTGTGGGGCAAAATAGCTGATAGAGTTGTATCCCCAGTAGTTACGAAGGTTCTTGTCAATTAGATAGGAGTCGTGGACGAACTGGTGAACGGGCAAAAGCTCAATGGCAGTTATTCCGAGGTTGGTGAAATACTCTATTGTAAAGGGATGACTGAGGGCGGCATATGTTCCCCTGACTTCCTCGGGAATAGGGGGGCAGACGGCCGAAAAGCCCTTGACATGGACCTCGTAAATAAGGCTTTCGTTAAGGGGTTTTTCCAGGTGCCTGTCGTTCTCCCAGTCAAAGAATGGATTGATGACGATGCTCTTTGGAACAAAGGCAGCGCTGTCCATTTCGTTGATCTCGTCCTCGTTGCCGTTGAAATGATACGAAAAGACTGCTTCATCCCAGTTTATTTCTCCCTCCACTGCCTTGGCATAGGGATCCATAAGAAGCTTTGAGGAATTGCATCTCAACCCTTCGGTTGGATTCCAGGGACCGTGTATCCGATAGCCGTACCTCTGACCGGGAGACACTCTGGGGAGGTATCCATGCCAGCAGAGGGCGGTCACCTCAGGAAGGGTTATTCTCGTTTCTTTTCCGTCTTCGTCAAAAAGACATAGTTCCACCTTTTCCGCCACTTCTGAGAAAAGGGAGAAGTTTGTCCCCATGCCGTCATATGTTGCTCCAAGTGGATAAGGTTTTCCCGGCCATATTTCCATTTTCAGACCTCCATAAGAGTTTCAGATTAATATTATGATACAACACTACAGTGGTTTGGGAAATAGTTCTTACTTATTTTGCAATAATATCCCCTTTGATGTTAAATTATTTCTGCCGGCAGCAATAGCCGGACATTTTTTGATACTGGCAGATCCAGATCTGCTGAAATGGCTGGTGATAGCTTTGATAGTAAGGGAAGAGGAAGTCAAAAAAGTCTGCAAGTCCAACATGAGGGGTGGCTTCGGAGAAGTTACTCTCGGTTTTTCCGTTGGGCCCGATAATCCTGTCGAAAACAGTGTTTTCAACCTTGTTGCCACGGTAAACCTGGACCCCGGTGCATCGGTAGGTTATCATGTTCATGAGGATGATGAGGAATTATACCACATACTGTCCGGATACGGGATATACAATGACAACGGTACTGAAGTTGAAGTGAAGCGGGGAGATGCCATGATCTGCCGGAAAGGTGAAGGCCATTCCATAACCAACACGGGTAAGGAGCCCATGATCTTTATGGCAGTGGTGGCTTCCTGAAAAAATAGTTCCGGAGAAAACAATTAAGGCCGGTTTTTTCAGTACAAGACCGGCCTTAATTATCTTTTTTAGAATATAAGCCTGCTATTTCCGCTTGCTGACCAGCAGCAGGGGAATTAATAGAAGGACAGATGCAGGAAGATATGGCCCAGTACTGCATCCGCCTCCTCCGGAATGTGACATATCAGGATTGTCCTTTTCTGCAAGGGTGGTGAAGGAAAGGATGTCTCCAGGAACAGTAGAGGAAGGGGCTAATCTCTCAGGGTCAACTGAATGATGAGTTACAATCCTCCAGTAGTATTTAGTGTTATGGGCAAGCCCGGAGACCTCCACTGAAGAAGAAGATATTCCGGAAGCAAGCAAGGCTGATCTTTCCATGTTATTCACCGGTCCGATGTCGGGACTCAGATAGATATCGTAGGTAGAGCCGGAAATGTCGGACCTCCAGGACAGGGTAAGAGATGTAGCTATATTCTGAGCACCGCTGACGGGATAGTTATCATAGGCCTTGAGAGTGAGCGTCTTGAACCTCCAGACCGCTCCTTCAAAAGACTTTATATCGTCGGATACATCGGCAGAGGTGTTGATCTGCCAGTAGTAATCTGTGTCATAGAGCAACTTTTCATTTCGAAGGTTTTCTATATTTACAAGACTGTAAGATCTTTGAGCAATGTCATCCGAGATCAATTCCAGGGAGTCTGCAGAGTTCCCGAACCAGATATCGTAGGAAGCTACTTCGTAGTGGCTGTCCCATTCGAGATCACTGTCGAAAGCAACGTGCTCTTCTCCGTTGGCCGGACTGGGGGCGTAGGGTCTGTCTGTTACCATGGCGGGGAAGAGGGGCTTTCCGGCTATCACATCAATACTGGTGTCCTCATATGCTGTAACGGAAATTCCAGGTGTCATGTACAGGTAGTCATCTTTACTACCTGAATAATCTTTGATAAAACTGGTTTCCACCTCCTGACCGGAAACTGCGTTGATCAGTAGGTTTCGAACTTCCCAGTACTCAAGGGATGGATCAAGGGCCCATATCTGTCCTGCTATACCAGCTGTGAAGGGACTGGCAAAGGATGTCCCGTCAACAGTTACATAGGTCCCCCCCTTGTTTGTGGTGTAGATAGACGATCCCGGCGCAGCCACTTCCACGGAAAGTTTGCCATAGTCGGAGAACCAGGAAAGTTTCCCGTCACTTCCAACAGAGGCTGCCGCCACGTAGTTGGCGGCTTCGTTGCGCGTGGGGTAGACATAATAGCTGTCTGAATTCACACCGTCGTTTCCTGCAGAACCAATGAAAAGAATTTCCTTTTCTTCAAGAGAACCGAACAGGGTCTCAAAATAGCTGGATAGTTCTGTGTCAGGAGACGGATAATAGCCAGTGTTGTAACTAAGGTTGATAATGAAGTTTTTCTCTGGAAGCTGGTTTTGTTTCAGGCCCATTATGTAGTCGCATGCAGCAGACAGCTGCTCAACAGAGAGGCCTCCCTCATCTGTTGCGGCCCTTATTGGAACAACATAGAGAGATGGTGCGGCTCCTGTGGAAGTACCAATTATAGTACCGATTACCTGGGTTCCGTGGCCGTGACTGTCCGAAACATCTTCGTCTGAAGCCCCGTTTTTAAAATGTTTTGCCAATTCCATTTCAAGGTTATCCTTGAGTTCCGGGTGGTCCTTGTCGACTCCCGTGTCGAGAACGAAGATAAGGACAGATTCAGTATCGGCATTTTCTTCTTCAGCGTAATCCTGCAGGGGATGGGCCTTGAGCACATGCCAGGGAATATCAGAAACTGCCATTTCTTCCATAGTAGAGTTTGACGTCCTGGAATGGTAGAGCATGGTGCCAGCTCTCACAAGGACAAGATCCTTGTTTTCAATACTTAGTTTCTGGACCTCTTCTTCTGAAAGATCTGCTGTTACAGCATCAATATTGATGAAATGACGTTTTATCCTTTCGGACTTCATGTCCGCCTGTCGGAGCCTCGTATCGGTTGAAGGCCTAAGGTATGAAAAGGAGCGGTCAACGTCTCCTCTTTTCTGCATTATAAGATAGTCCTCTCCGAAGGAGGGCAGAGCCACAATCATAAAAATTGCCAATCCTGCCAGAAGTCGGATCATGATATTTTTGATCTTCATTATTGTCACTCTCCAGATCTCGATAGTCTCTTAAGATAAAAAACCTTTGGGGAATATAGGATATTTTAAATCAAATTCCATATAAAGCCACATTTTATTAAAAAGATAAAGGGAAGGAGATATTCTCCTTCCCTTTTGTATCAAAGATTGTTAAATGCTGTCCTTATTTCTTAATTACCATTAGTGCCAGCGGTACCAGCAGTATTGCAAGGGAAGCCGGGAAGATTCCTACCGAACAGTTACCGTCACTTGAAGGTGCTGGCGGGACTGGAGCCGGATTGACTTCAAAAGGTGTCGGAGAAGCAGGACTGAATTTGATAGTGTTTGTTGGCCTGACATACGTTGTTGCCGGGGTCATTGAGTATGGGTAATATGCACCATCTATTTCCAGCACGATTCCGCATATTCCGTCGCCTGATCCGTCTGCAAGGACTCCGGATGCTGGATCCTCGAAGAGGAAACCATCACCGAAGGAAACATCTCCAGAACCTGTATAGGAGCCAGGTTTATCCTCTGAACCCCAGAAGTTATCGACAGCGTCGAGCCAGTAGGCCTGATCTGAGGACACTACCCCTGTCTCTGCATCGGCCAAAACAGGTTGTTCAGCTGCTCGTCCTGTTGCAAGGAGACCGTAATTACCGTTACCTGAAATGTTGTTCTGATTCAGCTTAAAGTTATCATTTGCTGCATCGATCACAAGGACTCCGCCTCTGAGCATCATATCCGGCGTGACATCTCCAAGAGGTTCGTTCATGAATGCAGGCATGTTTTCAGTGTCAGTGCCGTTATTCCTGATGTCGTTGTTGTGGATGTAAAGTTCAGGAAGGATGTCCCCGGAAACGATAGAGGAAAGATCATTGAGTATGTAGCCAATATCCCCTGAAATTGCCTCCGCAAGACCAGCACTGAAGAGCCAGTCACCGATCCCAATATGGGCCATTCCGAGGACTTTGTTTTCGTTGAAGTAGTTGTCGTGTATTTCTCCTTCAACTGAAAGTGCTGACAGCAATCCTATGTGATTGTTGTTGAAAGTATTGCCTGAAACATCACCAAGAGCGAGCAGGTTTTCAGGACTCATGAAAGCTCTAGCTTGCATGTCTTCAACTACAGGAACTATAACTCCTGCAGCACCAGCCAGGGTGAGACCTGCGATATTGCCTGAGACGTTATTTCCTGTTATATCCACAGACTGGATGCCTTCGATAATACCTGTATCTATGCCGGCAATTCCCAGGAAGTTTCCGGTAATTGCGTTATCATCGATGACAATATTCTGTGCACCGTCGAGAAATACAATTCCAGCCAGTGATACATCTTCAGGTCCAACTGTATCATCATCGTCATCAGTGGGAACCTGCAAGGTCAGCATAGAAGGATCCAGAACTGCAAGAGGTCCTCCTGACATTGAACTTTGGCCGAGTGCCATGGCCTGGCTAATAACTGTTTCTAGAGAAGATTCATACTGCAGCTGTTCTATATAGCCATCAACCGTGTTGCCGGAGATGTTCAATATTCCCTGCTGATCGATCACGTACTCATCTGTCGTTTCTGAATTTGGAGCGAATTCGTATAATACTTCAGAAATATTTGCTTTCTGCATTCCAAAGAGCATTGAGGTGCCTGTAATGCCTTTGAATTCATTATTTGTAATGTAACTGTCGGACATATCTCCAAGGGCTACAATACCAGCTAATGGAGGATAATAATCCATTACTTCAGGATTAAAATTTTCAGGATCGTAAATATAACTGTTACTGTCAACAGTTGCCTGGACCTTACCTGCCACAAGTGTTCCTATGAGGTTGTTGGTGAAGGTTGCATCCTGAATGAAGAGTGGCATCGGCTCGCCAAGAGAGATATGAGAGGATTCATCATCAACCCATAGATAATTGTTATCTGTTGCAAGGGTCAAAGCAACATCAAGTCCTCCAAGGGCTGCGACTCCAATAAGGTTTC
>CAZFJG010000035.1:0-14121 GCA_964519285.1 uncultured Synergistales bacterium
CTTCAAAGGTATCCAGATTCGATATTTCACCGATCATTTTTTCAACGGTTATATCCCCCAAAACCCTTTTACCGTTAAGGATACCTCCATTCAAAAGCATCCGGGAAAAAAGCATCATATCACTGGCAGTGCTGAAAATTCCGTCTGAACCAAGGACCTCTCCCATGTAGTGCTCCAGATCCTGTGTGAGTTCACCTCTAAGATCTCTACCTTTTTCGGATCTGCCTGTGGATACACATTTTTCACTTGATACCGGTTTAAAGGTTGTATTTTTCATGCCAAGAGGCTCGAAGAACAGATCCTTTGCTGCTGTGCCAAGATCTGTTCCCAGAATGGTCTCAAGCAACCTCCCGAAAATCCGGCATGAAACATCACTGTAAAAGACGCGGCTGCCGGGACTGCATGTAAGACCCTGAGAAAAATGAAGTTCCCAGGCCTTGTCCAGATCTCCTTTAAGGGCAGCTTCTTCCGCACCAGGAGGATCCTCGAGAGGAATTCCTCCCGTAAAGTTGAGCATATCCCTTACCGTAACCTTTTTCTTCTCCTCACTTGTGCCAAAAGCTGGAATATAATCAACCACCCTGTCCTCGAGATTCAGCCGGCCTTCCTGGATCAGCCAGAAAGCAAGGGGGAGTGTGACCATAACCTTGGTGATGGACTCAAGGTTAAACATTGTTTCTCCATCTACCTGACCGGAATTCTCTCCTGGTACAAAATTCCTGCTTCCAAGGGCCAGATCACAAATGGTCTCTCCACGATAAGAAACTCCAACCTGACTCCCACTAAAATAACCTTTTTCAATACGCGAGGTGATAAAGGATTTGATCTTTTTTTCCATTTAAGATCCCTGACCTTTTTCAACAGAACGTGAACGCAGCAGGAAATGGGCTACGATCATAACTGCCAGAACAGGCAGTATCCATCCTAATCCCTGGTTGCCAAGGGGCATGGAGGTAGAAAACCTGGTAATGGGATTTGTCGTCATTCCGTAAAAACTGAGCATATCCCCAAAGCCAAAGACAAGGGCAACTACTACTCCGGCAGTAACAGCTCTCTTTATAGTGTCAAATTTATAATACAGTGCGGTTATGATAAGCACTATTACAGATGGATAAAGCAGTACCAGCCACGGAACCGTGTATTTCACGATCCTGCTCAATCCTACAAGGCCCAGGGTGAATCCGATAAGGGTACATGCAGTGACTATAACCCTGTATTTCAGCCTGTCCGATGACATCTCACGGAACATGTCTCCAGCCATGGAAGTTATGGCAGCTGATGTGCTTAAACAGCTGAGCCCCATGATTATGGCAAAGCTTATCAGACCTGCCTGTCCAAGAAGACCTGTGGCTATCTCTGTTGAAAGAACACCTATGGGTGCATCAGGGAAAGAAGGCCCGGAGGTCGCTCCAAGATATACAAGTACAGTTGATGTAATACCCAGAAGAACAGCAGTACCAATTCCGATAATGTTCAGGTTCTTGTCCTGGGCTTCTTTTGTGAGGATATTCCTCATCTTCAACTCGTGCAACACCCATCCGCCAAAGAGAAGAGCGGCTATGGCGTTCATGGTGTTATAGGCATTCAGCATACCCTCTTTAAGCGCGGCATCAGATCCCGGAGTAACAGGCTCGGAAAGAGGAGATGCTATACCTTTAATAACAAGAATGACCACAAAAATGATCAGAGCCGGTGCAAGAAGCTTTCCCAGCTTGTCCATTACGGTTGCCCTTGTGTAGGCAATGTAGAAACTCAACAGGAAAAATCCGGCAAGGGATATCCAAAGTGGTATCCCGGGGAAAAGAGGCAGAACTGCCATTTCATGGGTGGCAGAAGCTACACGGGGCAAAATGAAAAAGACTGTTATAAGGATAGGTATTGTAGTGTAGATACTGCCAAAAAAATTTCCGAGAGTTCTTTTGGCTATTCCGCTTAAGGACTGGTTCTGATGCGCACAGGCAAGATATGCAAGCCAGACGCCTACACTGTTGATAATAACGTAACCCATGGACGCCGTAAACCAGCTTGTACCAGTATCTCTGCCAAGAATAGGAGGAAATATAAGATCTCCAACTCCGAAATGGGAAGAAAACATAGCGCCACTAATTAAAATAATTACAGATACCGGTAACAGATCCTTTTTGCTCATTTGAACGATCACTCTCCTTGGATTCTCTAAATTAAATTCCAGACTTTTAATCAGAAACCTGAAATTTCCACCTCCTTTAATCCGAACATAGATGTAATTCTCAATAAATATTAAATTTCCTGATAATGATAATTTATATCATTAAATTCAGACCATTAAAAGGGGTAAGGTCTTTCCATGTCAAATTCTAATAACAATAAATACTTGCATGTGCAATTATTTATTGTTATTATATTTGCAGATGCAAGTATATATTATGGGAGGAAGTCAACTTGAAAGATAAATGGACTCCGGGCCGTTACATATCGATCATTAACCGGAAATGTCAGCTTTACCTTGACAGGAACCTTGCCAGATATGGTCTGGGAAGAGGGCTTTATCTATTATTGCTGGAACTGAAAAGGGAGGAAGGCATAAACCAGAAAAAACTGGCTGAAAGGGTTGTACTGGACCAAGCTTCTGTTACAAGAGCTGTAAAAAAACTCCTTGATCTTGGTTTCGTTAATAGAGCAGAAGATTCCTCCGACGGCCGTGCAAGAAATATCTTTTTAACGGAAAAGGGCCAAAAAATACTGGAAACTGTGCAGTTAAGCCTGAACGAATGGGATGCCATGGCGATCAGGGGCTTTTCAGGAAAAGACAGGGAAAATCTTGTAAAGCTCCTTGAAAAAATGGCTGATAATCTATAAACACTTACCATGAAAGGAGAGTAGATCTTTATGGAAACAAATTTTAGAACAGACAGGGATTTTGCACTTGAAATGGACAGAAAAGATCCTCTGGCCTCAATGAAAGAAAGTTTCTTAATTCCTCAAGACACTATCTACATGGACGGTAACTCCCTTGGACTTGCGCCCGTCAACGCAAGGAAAAAACTGGAAAGGGCCCTTAAAGACTGGGAAGAACTGGGGATTAAGGGCTGGCTTGATGCTGAAAGCCCATGGTTCTATCTGCCGGAGAAACTGGGTGAAAAAATGGCGCCCCTTGTTGGTGCTGAACCTGACGAGGTAGTAATGACAGGTTCCACCACAACAAACCTTCACAGTCTTATCTCGACTTTTTTCAAACCCTGGGAAGGAAGAACCAGAATTATCGGCGATATACTGAACTTTCCTTCTGATATTTACGCATTGAAAAGTCAGATGATCCAACATAATCTGGATCCAGAAAAGAACCTCGTCCTCATCCCAGGCAAAGACGGCAGATTTATTGATGAAGGTTCCGTCATCGCAGAAATGGATGAAACCGTTTCCATCGTACTCCTGCCAAGCGTTCTTTACAGAAGCGGACAACTTCTGGACATGAAAAGACTTACAGAGGAAGCCCACAAAAGAGGAATAATCATTGGCTTTGACTGTGCCCACTCTGCAGGCTCAGTACCTCACCATTTCGACGATGATTGCGTTGATTTTGCCTTTTGGTGCAGTTACAAGCATCTCAACGGTGGACCAGGAAGCCCGGCCTTTCTTTACATCAACAGAAAACATTTTGATAGGGAACCCGGGCTTGCAGGGTGGTTTGGGTACAAAAAAGACAGACAGTTCGACCTTGCTGTGGAATTCGACCATTCCAGGTCAGCAGGTGGATGGCAGATGGGAACCCCTCCGATTTTTTCTGCCGCCGCCCTTGAAGGATCCCTTGAGCTTTTTTCAGAGGCGGGTATTGATGAGGTCAGGAAAAAATCCCTTCAACTGACATCCTACATGATCTTTCTCGTAGACAATATACTTTCAGGTCCTCCTTATAATTACAGGATCGGCTCTCCCAGGGAGGATTTCCGCAGGGGAGGACATTTGGCTGTTGAACACTCTGAGGAGGCCTGGAGGATCTGCTCTGCTCTTAAAAACAGGAACATTATACCCGACTTCAGACCCGATTCGGTTATACGGCTCGCTCCTGTAGCCCTATACAACAGTTTTACAGACGTATGGGACACGGTACAGGCTCTCAAGGAAATTATAGATAACAGGGAGTACGAAAAGTTCAACCCCGAAAGAGATGCAGTTTCCTGATAAAAGAGCAAAAACCTGCCGGCTGAAATAACAATAATTCAGCCGGCAGAATATTACATCAATATTTTTAAGGGGTCTTCATACAAGTTTTTTGGATCCTGAATATACTTCCTCCACCTTGAGAACAGCAGCAGCATGCCCGGGATGCTTTTCCGGATTCCAGCTTTTCATGAAATCAAAGAGCTCGCCTTCCTCGTGGTATTCTATGGCCCCCTTGGCCTGGAAAGAGTTACCATCCCTGGTTATGAAAAGGATAGAACCATAACTTTCTAACCTTATGTTCTTCCTGGTCTTGTCAAAATAGTTGTCAGCCACAACCAGCATGTCATCACTGAACCTGCCCACACATGTAGCATAAATGCTATTGGGCCTTCCATCTTTGTCCACTGTTGTAAAAACCACAGCGCCGTCCCTTTCGTCCCACGCCTTGCAAACTTCTTCCGGCATTCTCACCATAAAAATATACCTCCTTATAAACTGACTGATAAAAACATACCCTGACAAAACAGGGAACCTGAAAACAATCACTAAAGACTAATGATAACAGATATCATTTCAAAGTTTTATTTTAACGTAAACACATATAAAAGGTTAAAGTTGATCAAGTTTATTGTACACATTTTTTTATAAAATAATTCCCTTCCTTACTGTATTTTAGATAATTAGTGTTATTATCTTCTTTAACGTCAGTTTTTACTGTCTTGTGTTCCAGGTTATAAGGCATAACGAGAAAAAACAGGAGGAATGAAATATGTGCAGGCTGTTAATGGGGAATTACACCGGAATTACGGAATTTATGGAAATAATACATAAAAACGAAAAATACCCTGATCTGAAAACATTTCTCGAGGGACTCGAACTGAGAAACGGAGGACATGGAAACGGATATGCCACATTTCGCAATGGGAAACTTCTTGAGCTTGAAAAAGGCGTGAACCTTGAAATCTCACAGGTTGCAAAAGCCATGAAGACCGAAGTTTACGACTGGTTCCTTTTCCACACAAGGGAAGCAAGTTTTGGAGGTTCCGTCTCTGACTCAAACTGCCACCCCTTCCACGTAAAGGGGAAAAAGGAGATCATTGCTGCTGCAAATGGTTGCGAGGAAAATTTCATTCCTGTATCAGGCGTTAAAGGCATCACCGACAGCGAATTTGTCCTAAGAATGATATCGGAAATGGAGTTGCCCCTATTGGATACCTTTAAGATCTTAAGGTCAAATTATTTTGGCTTTTGCAACGGGAAACCCTTTGTCTACAAGGGAGACCATGGAATGCTGAAGTGGCAGAAAGATGGGGGAATAATTTTTGCAAGCGATTTTCCCTTTGGTCTAAACAATCTGTTCCATCCGGAAGCAGGTTATTTCTGGTTCGACGGAGAAGAATCCGGCGATTTCATCGCCCCTTAGACTTATACTTTACCTTTTTCCTTTTATCTATTTGGCAAACAGGGCGCCAACCCGGTGAGTCCGGCTTGGCGCCCTGTTTATATACAACCTTATATTTCAATAAAAAATCATCATTTATTCTACGTTAAACTTAGCTACAGATTCCTGCATTCTTTTTGAAAGCAAGACCAACTCTTCAGCCCCTTTTGCTAATGTCTCTGTAACTCTACCCTGTTCATCCATAGAGCTGTTTATATTTTCAACATTTTTTGCACCTTCCTGAGAAGAGTTAGAGATATTTTCAAGAGCAGCAGTCATTTCCTCAGTACTTGCTGACTGCTCTTCCATAGTGGCAGCAATCGTCTGGATACTTTCTGAAATCGTCGTGATGTTATTTACCACATCCTGAATACTCTGACGTGTTACACCTGCTTTTTGAACCAGTTTTTCAACATGAGTTCCCGTTACATTCTGATTCTTCAAAGCATTTTCAGTATTATCAGAAATGTTAGTAATAATGTTTCCAACCTTTGAAGCTGCTCCATTTGCCTGTTCAGCCAACTTTCTGACTTCTTCGGCCACAACAGCAAACCCTTGCCCAGCTTCTCCAGCTCTCGCGGCTTCAATGGCAGCATTCAGGGCAAGAAGATTTGTCTGGTCTGCGATCTGTGTAATTATCTCTATAAAGTATGAAATATCAGAAACAGAATTAGCAAGCTCGTTAATGGTTTCACCCACAGTATTAGCAGCATCAGATACCTCTTTTATCAATCCCACCATTTCTTCAAGTTCCTTTTCTCCTTCTACTGCTGCGTTTGTTATCTGTGCAGCATTCTCGCCAGCTTCCGAAGCTGATTTAGCTGCTGACTGTGCTCCATTTGAGACTTCCTCCGCACTTGCATTTGTTTCCTCAACAGAAGAAGCGGCTTCCTGAGTCGCAGCATTTGTTTTACCTGTCAATGATATAACTTCCTCTATAGCTGCGTTAGATTCCTCAGAAGCAGCACTTAGCTCTTCAGCTTTGGAACTTAACTCACCAGAAACATCGCGAATCTCAATAACTGATCCAGATAAATCTTCAACCATTTTATTAATCGAATTTTTAAGAGCTGTTATTTCTATAATTCTGAAATCATCATGTATCTTTTGTGTTAAATCTCCTCGGGCTAGCTGTTTCATCTTTTCAGCTGCAATGCCTATTGCGTTTCCGATACTGCTTGAAAGCCAAAAGATCACAAAACCGATAATCAACAAAGCAATTATTCCTATAGAAGCTCCCCAAAGAAGTATACTTCGAGCATCTTCCTGTATTTTTGACTCAGGAATATTAATGTTCATCGACCAGGGTTGTATTCCTTCTTCAAATTTCACAGGATAATAAATCCTTAGTAATTTTTCATTCATTCTTTTTGAGATTTCATTTTCCTTGAATAAAACACCTTTCGATATTGCATTCAATACTTCCTGTCCTCTAAACTCTGCAAGAGTCTTTCCAAGGCGATCATTACCTGACTGGCTGTCTAATCCATCTCCCACTATTGTTCCGTTGTTAGATACAAGGGTAGCGAATCCTGTTTCAAAAGGACGTATTGAGTCTATAACATTTGTTATTGAATCAAGAGAAATATCAATACCCACTACTCCAAGAACTTTTCCGTCTCTTATTACAGGAACTGCCACAGTAGTCATCAATACTTCTTCACCTTCCACCTCATAGACAAAGGGATCCATCAAAACAGGATTGCCGGAATTCCGGGCCAGTAGGTAAAAATCCCCTATTCCTGTCTGATCATAGCCCTCAAGAGGAGCTATGTCGATTTCATTTCCAGATCTGAACCAATATGGAATAAATCTTCCTGTTTCATCATGTCCTCTGGTATTTTGAAATTTATCGTCATTATCATCAAAAGCATCAGGTTCCCATCCTGTCCATACTCCGAAATAAGAGGAATTGTTCTCAAGTGTCTTTCTAAGAATCAGTGAAACTGTTTCCCTGTCTGTTTCTTTTTTTTCCACCATACTTTCAAGTGTTAATGAAAGCTCTTGAGCTGTTTTTAAAGCTTCATTCAGATAAGCTGCGACATCACGCCCATGTCGAGCTCCCATTTCTTCAGCTATTTCGTTAGCATTTCTCAAGGCAATCTCCCTTGCTTTGAATGAAACTATACCTACTGCTAATAAAAACCCAATGAATGTAACACCAAGTATCGAGAGAAGTAAAAGTGAGCGTAACTTGACCTGCTTGAAATTCATCATTTTCCTCCTTATTTTTAACAATTTTTGACATGAATGATAATCTTCCTCTTCCGTTGCTTTCACTGGAAGTAAAAGATGACTTGCAGAAAGGATAAGAGAAATATGGTGTGGCAAACAATTATTGTCTCAATGGGGGGGTAGTTCTATTTTGTTTTTGAAAACCTGGAAACAACCCTGAGTTTATTTAAGGATAAACTTGAAGGTCTGTTCCCATAGGGAAACTATATCCATAAAGAATACTTACAGCATACCTGTAATGGACAGTCTACATTTCTTTGGAATCATGACATTTTTGTTGTCCACTTACATCTCAAAAGACAGGCAAATAATCAAAGACATCAATCAGTTTGTTTTCTTCCTGTATAAACAATATCTTTATCTCTTAACCTGGCAGCATTGTCAGCTGCCCTTTCAAGGTAGGAATAAAAAAGTTTCTCTTCTTCCTCCGAAAATCCTTCCGAGAGGATCTCTGTCCACTGTTTCCTGGTTTCCCAGATCCTCGGTGCCAGAGCCCTTCCCTTGTCTGTCAGGTAAAGGTGATAATACCTGCGATCTCTCTCTTCCCGACTTCTTGTTACATAACCGGCATCTTCGAGTTTTTTCACTGCCCTCGCTGTTGTTGTCTTGTCCATCATGAGGTATTCGCTCAGTTCATCCTGGCTGATACCTTCCCGTAGGTAGAGTGCAGCGAGAAAATTTCTCGGACCGTGACCTATCTCGATATCAGAAAACAGGTGATCAAAAAAACAGTGGCCGTACCTGTGGATGGCGGATACAAGTCTGCCCAGAGATGTTGAACTGGAATTCATCTAAAGGTCTCCTTCCATTGAAAGCTCCGCATCTTTAAGCCGTTTCATCTCTGGCAAAACGACCATAAATGTAATGATAGTAGACAAAATGTCCGACACGGGGAAAGAAAGCCATACGCCGTTCAAACCAAGATATTTCGGCAAAACCAGCAACACTGGTATCAGTATCAGAACCTGTCTTGATGTATTAAGAATAAAGGAGGGCAAACCCTTTCCTATAGACTGAAATATAGTTCCCCCTATTATCTGGAAACCTATCACAAAAAAACCGCAGGTCATCATGCGCATCGCAGAGGGCCCTATTTTCAGTAGTTCCGGAGCTCGAGTGAACATATACATAACAGGTTCCGGAAAAATAAAAAGGATCAGGGTTATAATCGAAGAGAATGCAGTTGCAATTACTGCTGATCTTTTTATAACCTCTCTGGCCCTGTGAAAATAACCTGCACCGTAACTGTAACCCAGAATAGGCTGCATACCCTGGGTGATACCGAAAATGGGCATTCCTCCAAATATTAAAACCCTGTTCACGATACCAAAGATACTAATAGCAGCTTCTCCACCGTAAAAACCTGCAAGCTGATTGACCAGGCCAAAAACAAAACTGGTTGAAGCATGTCTGAGCATTGAAGGAAAACCGATTACAAAAATCTCCCACAGGATACCGGGCACTGGTTTTAAGTATTTCAATCTGAACACAAGGCTACTCTTACCGTTCGAGTAGTAATGAATTATCCACCCTATCACAAGGAATCTCGCCAGGACTGTGGCCAGTGCCGCTCCCCTTATACCCATATCTAAGCCGAAAATAAATATGGGATCCAGAATAACGTTTGCAACTGCACCTATGATCATTGAAAGCATTGCAACTTTTGCGGCACCTTCCGACCGGATCACATTGTTCATAGAAATGGAAAAGATTATTAATGGCGATCCTAAAAAGATCACACTGATGTAATCAAAGGCGTAGGGCATTATGGCATCTGTTGCTCCAAAGATCCGAAGTATTGGCTCAGTAAAAACTGTTCCGACCAGGGCTATTAGTCCGCCAAGAATTGCTATTGCAAGGAGATTGTTGCCGAAAGCAGCTTCAGCCCGTTCGTAGTTTTTTGCTCCCAGGCTCCTGGATATGACAGAAGCAGCACCTATACCGATCATTGTTCCTGTGCCACCCAGGATCATCTGAACCGGGAAAGCGATGGAAAGACCACCAATTCCCAGGGAACCGACTCCATGGCCGATGTAAATAGTATCTACAATGTTATAAAGGGCATTAACAAGCATTCCCACCGAAGCAGGAAGGGAAAGTTTCCATATAAGAGTTGCGATTGGCTCATTTGCAAGCATTTTTTCCCGTTCAGGATCCAAAACAATTTTCCCCTTTTCAATAATAGTTGTATAAGCAACCGATACTATAACAGATTCATTTGTCTTTTCAACTATAGTTGAATTTTTTTTGAAAATTATCCTGTGAGATATAAAGATGAGATAATATTTTTTCTTACCAAGTCCCTCTTCTTGATTCCTCTTTTTTTTACTACAGAAACAAAATCTGCCAGGTTTTGAGTTTAAAAAAAGATATTTGTGTTATTTTATCTTATATAGTAATATTATTTATAATATTTTTCTTATTTTAAAAGACTTATTGGGGGCATAAATATAATGGACATTGTTGACAGAAAGATCTTGGAATTATTAGCATCCAGCGGCAGGATGACCCTCGCTGAACTGGCAAAAACAACGGGGCTGTCCTCTCCGGGAGTGTCTGACAGAATAAAAAGGCTCGAGAAGCAGGGGCTGATCCTGAGTTATACCATAAAGACCGATCCGGTTACAGCTGGTTATGGACTTCTCTGCTTCATTGAGGTGTGCCTGGATAAGGAATCGGACAGGCGATCCTTCCTTGATGTCGTTTATTCCCTGCCCGAAGTTCTTGAATGCCATCATGCCACTGGAGATTCTGATTACCTGCTTAAGGTCAGGTGCAAGGACACATCCCGTCTTGAACAGATCATAACCGGTGAATTAAAGGCAAAAACGCCGGGGATCAAAACCAAAACCACCATCATTCTCTCTACCGTCAAGGAAAAGTTCTCCCCCTTCGAGGAATAACCATGGTAAGCCCCGGAACTCTTCTACTTTTCCTGAAAGGAGCTCTCATAGGCTTTTCCATAGCTGCTCCTGTGGGCCCCATAGGAATCATATGCATAAGAAGGACCCTGGCCAGAGGTATGAGATACGGTTTTGTATCCGGCCTTGGAGCTGCCTCTGCTGATGGATGCTACGGAATTGTTGCTGCAGCAGGCATTACTTCGATATCATCCCTATTGATCCAGAATGCTCTGTACTTGAGAATAATTGGCGGGACCTTTCTCCTGTACCTGGGAATAAAGACCATAATTTCACCTCCAGGAAACTTCAACACTTCCGGAAGCCCTCTTTCAGCTACTGCTCTTGCCATGGCTTTTACTTCCGTCTTCTTTCTCACCCTCACCAACCCTATGACCATAATCAGTTTCTCCGCCATTTTCGCAGGTCTTGGCCTGGGATCCCATCCAGACAGCATATCCGGTGCTGCGGCAATAGTAGGAGGAGTCTTCTCGGGTTCTGCTTCCTGGTGGTTTTTTCTGAGTCTATGCTTTGGGCTGCTCAAAATGAAACTGACAGAAAGCATTTTGAAATGGATAAATATTTTTTCCGGCGCCATTATAGGGTCTTTCGGGGTTTTCTCACTGGTGTCAACTTTATTTTGAAACTATAATCTGACATACTGGATTATTCTGCCTGCCATCTCGACAAAATAAATATTAAAGAACCATCGCAGGTTTCAAGTGTTACAACCCCAGGTTTTATGAGAAAATACTAAACAGCATGTAAATCCGGAGGTATCTTTATCCATGAGAGCTATAAAACTTGTATTAGTGACATCTTTGCTTGTAACGATATTTGCCCTGTCTAATTCACTGCCAGCCCTGTCTTCGACAGGAAAGGTGCAGATAAAGGACCTGACCGAGCTAACCCAGGATCCTTTCCTGTATATTTCCGGAGATTTCAACAAAAGGCTCCTGACCACCGGAGAACAGTTAGATTACCTTCGAGAATTTCGAAAACTCTACTTTTCTCCCTGGGATCAGACATCTCCAAGACACAGCATGGACGTTCACAAATGGATCTTTCGACACTTCGGAAGTGGTAAAGGATTCGGAGAAAACCTCAACGGAAGGGACGAAGAATGGCTTGAGAATCTGAGAAACAACGCAGATCTGGAGTCCTTCGGGACTCTAAACCGCAAGGCTGTTTCCGTTCGAAGGACGGACTTGAGACTTCTTCCAACTGAAAGACCTTTCTTTTACGATTCAAGCCTTCCTGGAGAGGGCTATCCCTTCGACTACATCCAGAACTCAGGTGTTCACCCCGGTGAACCTCTTTTCATCTCCCATATATCAAAGAACGGTGCCTGGGCATGGAGTGAGACTTCCTATGCTGCGGGATGGGTAAAAATCCAGGATACCGCCTTTGTAGATGAAGAGCTGATAAAGCGCTGGAAATCCCTTCCCCTCGGAACAGCTGTCCGGGACGATCTGCCAGTAAAGGACGAAAAGGGGATCTTTCAGTTTTCTGCGGATACTGGAACAATTCTTCCGTTAACTTCCCGTTACATCTTGAGGAACAGGGCCATCATTCCCGTCAGAGATGTCAACGGCAATGCAGTGGAAAAAACAGTGACCCTCGATGCTGCTTCTTTTACTCCACATCCTCTCCCAATGACGGCATGGAATGCAGCAATAGTATGCGAAGGCCTTATGGATACAAACTACGGATGGGGAGGTATGCTTGGAAACCGTGACTGTTCTGCCACAATAAGAGATATACTGCTTCCCTTTGGGATATGGATGCCTCGTAATTCGGCAGCCCAGGCAAGGACAGGCCTTGCAATAGATCTTTCAGAAATGGACAGAGCCGGGAAAACTACAGCTATTCTACGGGAGGGCAAGCCCTTTGCCACACTGGTGAACAAACCGGGACACGTAATGCTTTACATCGGTTCACACAAGGGACAACCAGTTGTACTGCATAATGCCTGGGGACTGAAGACCCTCGAAAATGGCAAAGAAAGCAGGCATATCATAGGAAAAACGGTAATAACAACACTGGAACCTGGAAAAGAGCTTGAAAATCTTCATCCCGACAATGGACTCCTTATCGATACTGTAGGATCCATTACACTTCTCGGCGGGATTAAATAAAGGTACTGTGTGATCAAGCTCAAACTGAAACAATGCCCTCACAATTTTAATAAAGTTTGGAGGAGTAGTATCAGACCAACAGGGAATAAGGACTTTTATAAGCAGCGTAGCTTATCTCTCATACCTTTTCTGAAAAAACTAATAAAACAATGCGTTGGAGAACATTAATCCGGCAGCAATAAGAGTAGTCAGGGCAAATACCATCTTAAGGGACTTTGGCTTTGTTTTAAGGGCGAGCCTGCTCCCTATGATCCCTCCAGCCACAGCAGTGGCGATCTGGGGAAGAACCCAGCTCATGTCTATTCCTCCACCTGCAAGATGTCCCAGGAAACCCATTCCGGCTGTCGCTGCAACCATAACCGAAGCAGTTCCCACAGCAACATGCATGGGAAGACGGCAACCAAGCACCATGAGCGGGATCAGAAAAGAACCTCCGGAAACACCGACCATTCCGGCAACAAATCCTGTGGCGAGAGCAACCGGAAGGGCTATCCAGAAATTGATCACATAATCCTCTTCACCAAAGGATATACGCCAGAAACCAAAACCCGAAGGAAGTTCACCTTTTCTCTCCCGGACTTTAACGAGCATGAATATTGAAGCTACTACCAGCATAACGGAGAAAACAAGCTTGAGACTTGTTCCTGAGAAATGGCTGGCTGAGAGACCGCCAACAAATGCCATTAAACTGGTCGTCAAACCTATAAATATAGCCATATGCCAGGAAACTGTCTTATTTTTATTAAAGATAAACATGGCAGAAAGGGACGTCGCGAACATTATCAGCTGACCAGTCCCTGCGGCAAGACCCATGGAGGCCCCCGCCGCAACCTGGATAAGAACATAAAAGTTACCCCCGCCCCTGCCGGCCATGGTCATAAAAACAGCCACAAGGAAGGTCGCAATTGACACAATTACTATCTGCAAGACAGGATACCTCCGGTAAAAATTTTATTGATAATCATTATTGATAACCGCATAATAATACTCCAGAATTTCAGAACGTCAAGGACAGTTTAAATACAATTCATCCCCTTAAGGGCTGTACCCACCAGGATGTAAATAGTGTTACACCCTGAACCCCAGTCTTTTCAGCCTGAAATATCCATACTCCCTGACAAGTATAAACAATGTGAAATTTGCTCCGAGATCAGCATCTGGCAATCCCTGAGAAAGGACAAGTACAAAAGTCTGGCAAGGAAATATATCCTTAAAAATATTGTACCTCCTTCAGAAAAACACTTGGGATATTTAAGTAAAATAA
>CAZFJG010000036.1:0-14060 GCA_964519285.1 uncultured Synergistales bacterium
AGACATTGTGGCTTGGCCATGCTCTGTCATGTACCCCTCCTATGGCCCATGCCACCCCTGTAAAACCGTTTGGATCCCTCCCATCAAGTTCATACTTATCATTGAGTTTCTGTGCAGTATTTAAAGCGATTTCCGGTGATTCAGACCATTCCAGTATCTTCTTGGCCCAGTACATACGAAGCCAACCGTGCATCTTGCCTGTTTTTATCATATCTATCTGCGCAGCGTTCCACAGGGGGTCATGAGTAAGACCTTTCTCAAGTTTTTCCTCATCATAAATATAGACTCGGGAATCATTCCTGTGTTCCTCAAGGGTCTTCAAGGACCAGTCCGGAAAAGCGGAGATCTTATCATACTCGGGTTCATAAAAACAGAAGTTATCTGATAGCTCTCTCCGAACTATCATTTCTTCGAGAAAAGTATCTATTGAACTCTGATCTACCAGGGAGCCAGAGATCTTCAAGGCGGTTTCCTGTGTTGAGATCTGACCGAAGTGAAAATATGGGGAAAGATTAGAGAGTGAAGATCTATTGGGATCATTACGGTTATCGGGATAATTCCTGAGTTTCACATTCACGAAATCTTCAAGTACATGTTTTCCGGCATTTGTTCCCGGAGTTAGCCAATTTACAGGAGGTACAGAGCGATCGACCCTGATATCGTCAAGGAGTTTCTCGTATCCGATATTTCCTTTATTAACTCTGTCATTATACTGATGGAAAACGATGGGGGGAAATGGTTTGAGGTAATCTGGGAGCTTTTTCCGGATCCTGGGCCGGAATGTCCTCGCGGCGAACTCCTTTTTGACAGAGGCTTCCCAGCACGGAACTATATTGTGCGCATCAGTAAGGTAAAAGGGGATTTTGACCGACAGAGATATTGACCTTTGCCATCGTCTCTTTATCCGTAGGGGATCAAAATCAGTGTATATTGAACTGACAGAATTCTTCTGGCAGAATTCGGGGATTTTTTTTTCAGGAGATCCTTTGAGAAGAAACATGGGAATATTTTTCGCCGCAAGGTCTTCTTCGACTTCTGAAAGTCCCCTGAGCATAAAATCATATGCCCGCAGTGTAGAACCCGGGAATTGATCGACAAGGCAGAACACAACGAATAAAGGGAGTTTTCTTCTCATGGCTTCAGCCTGGGCTGAGAGAAGAGCCCAGTTATTTTCTGCCCTCTGGTCACGGCTCATCCAGTAAATGACAGGGCCGTCCACATTCTCGCCGCTCTTGAGGGTAATTGTTCTATTTTGGATTTTCATTGCAATTCCTCCAGAAAATGATCAGCTCTTTCAAGAGTATCCTTGAGTTTTTTCTCTCCCATTCGGTCCAGATTTGATGACATAAGCTTCTGACGGGGAGAAGACATAAATTCAGCCCTGTGGAGATACACAAAACGCCAGAACAGAGAGTCCAGGATATCGCACCAGTCACCCCGGTCATATTGACCCATTTTTAAAATATAATTAGAACTGCAGATGTAGGGCTTTGTGGCAAAGCTTCCGCCATCCGCAAATTGACTCATTCCGTAGATATTGGGCACCATTACCCAGTCATATGCATCAATGAACCAGGACATGAACCATGAATATACATGATCCGGGTGAACTTCACAGAGTAGTAGAAAATTTCCCAGAAGCATCAGTCGTTCGATGTGATGCGCATAGGAAAACCGGTAAACTTTTTTCAGGGATATATCTATTGGAGGTATACCGGTCCTTGCCTGAAGAAAACTTTTCGGAATAGTCCGGTTATGATCCCAATAGTTGCTTTTTCTCATTAAGTTGCCATTCCTTCTGTAAATAAGGTGCATAAATTCTCGCCAGCCAAGGATCTGTCGAATGAAACCCTCCAGATTGTTGAGGTTCACGTTTGCCTGTTCTACAAATTCAACTGTAAGTTTTATAATCTCATCAGGAGTCAATAATCCTGTATTAAGGGAAGAGGAGAGCATTGAATGAAACATGAACGGATCTCCGGGTGACATTGAATCCTCAAAATCTCCAAAGTGTATTAATCTTTTCTCAAGAAAATGATTGAGTAATTCGAGAGCTTGACTTCTCGTAACAGGGTATATAAAACTGTCTGTGGTACCCGGATTTCCTGAATAATCCGATTCGATCTTTCTCCGGGCTTCATGAAAAATTGAAGAATACGAGAATCTGGGAAGGTCAGGTATTTTTGTACCGGAAGGCATCTTTCGGCGATTAGAGGGGTCAAGGCTCCATTTGCCCCCTGATGGCTTTCCGTTACCTTCAATAAGGATATTAAAACGTTTTCTTTGTGTAATGTAAAAACTGGTCATTGAAAGACGTTTTCCACTTTTTGGAAGATCAGCTTCTTCTCCAGGCTTGCAGAGAAATGAAGGGGAGGAGACTATTTCAAGTTTAAGACCGGATTTTAGAGATGCGTTCCTTAATCTCTTTTCAAGGATATAGTCCGACGGATCAACGGTAAAGATGACCTTGATATTCTCCCTTCCTAAATCCCTGAAAATATCTTCAAGGTGTGTTTCCCTTTTTTTTGCTTTGATAAGAGTAACAGAATAGCCTTTGTCTAATATTTTCTGGTAATAATTCTTTAAGGATGACAGGTGGAGCAGTAGCTTCTTCTTTGAAAAACTGGATGGATATTGCCAGTCATCGAAAAAAAGCTGATATTGAATAATATATATTTTTCTTCCTTTTTTGAGGCAGGGGTGGTATTCAAACAGCTGATTTGGAAACACAAGAACGGCTTCTGTTTCAGTGGGGGGACCTGTATTAACAGTGTACTTGTCTTTTGATCCGGGATCATGCCTTTTGTCCATGAACAAGACCTGCCTTATGCGATCTCTGATGGCACTATTTTTCATTATCTGGATACTTTTGTAAAGTGGAAATGTGTTTTTAAGGCATATTATCGTAAAGAACTTTTACTTCCATCGTTAATGCAACAAAACGAAGAGTGGGATCCAGGGGCAGAATTTTTGTAAATAAAAACTTTAGTTAATGTCTACTGAAAGATAATTATAGATCAATGGTTAATATTCTCTAATCCAATGCAGGATCAGAAAATATTTAACTGAATTTCAGGGATGACACATAGTCAGATTTGAAAAATTACTTTTTACAGCTATGATATCTGGAAGGAAATGATCAAGATCAATCGTAAATGTACTTCTTTATTTCCAGGACAGGATCAAACATGGCAGAACGGTCTTTTGTGTGGCACATGGAATATTTGGATGCCTGTTTTAAGGGAGGATTTTTTTTGAGTAGAGAAGATTATGCACGTCTTGCTGAAATGATCCGGGAATCTGAAAATACGGTGGTTTTTACTGGTGCAGGTATAAGTACGAGTTGTGGTCTTCCGGATTTCAGGGGCAAATCCGGCATATGGAAAGACAGGGACCCTTCACAGCTTGCTTCGGTAGAAGCAATGGAAAGCAGCAGTGATGAATTTTACAGTTTTTACTGCCACAGGATAGAGCTTCTTGAAGGAGTCACCTTCGGACGAGGACACGAGATTCTTTCAGAGTGGGAAAAGAAAGGTTTGATAAAGGGACTTATAACCCAGAATGTGGATGGACTTCATCAGAGGGCCGGATCTCAGAATGTTGCAGAGATACATGGTTCACTCTCAAGGGTGAAATGCAGAAGATGTGGTACTTTTTTCCCTGCTTCTGATCTTTTGCGTTCACAAAGGTGCGAAAAATGTGGAGGAAGATTACGTCCCGATGTAGTTCTTTTTGGAGAGATGCTTCCCGTGGAGCAGCTGCGGTATGCCCAGGACCTCTCAGAAGGTTGTGATCTCTTTATCGTACTTGGTTCTTCCCTCCAGGTATCTCCGGCCAACTGGTTTCCCATGGAGGCAAAAAATACAGGTGCCCAGCTTGTAATTGTTAATCTCCAGGAAACTCCCTTTGATGACATCGCAGATGTTGTAATTTCAGGAAATATCGACGAAATACTTGAACAGGTGGAAAGCAAACTGTCATCAACTTAATGAAATAACTCACAATGTTGACCGGTAACTTGAGAAGTGGTATAAAAATTTGAAAATTAAGAGAAACAGGTGTTTCCTATGGCAATATTCAAATTCATAAATAACGTAATGATTTATATTAGCGTTGACCCTCCTCTGAAGGTTGGCGCATTTTAGTGCTGGCATTTCAAAGGCCGGGTCCTCTCGAGAGGGCCCGGCCTTTTTTATGGGAATAAGAATCTAAAAATAGAAAGGAGAGTATCCAGAGTTCAATAAGAAACAGGAATTCAAAGTGCTTATGTAGATATCCCATAATTTTGAAAACAGGATGGAGGAAGTGAGAATGGATATGTTAACCGCTTTTCTGATAATAGCAATTGTTTTTGCCATAGGTGACTATGTGGCCTGCAAGACCAAGGCGATCTGCTCAATGATCTTTGTTTCGGGGCTGATTTTCCTCGTGGGGTTCTGGTTTTTCCTTCCAGAAACACTCTTTGCGGATTCACAGCTTGTACAGGTAGGTGTGTTGTCAATTCCGGTTCTCCTGGTTTACATGGGAACCCTCATGAAACTCAGGGACCTTAAAGAAGAGTGGAAAACTGTTCTGATAGCTTTCAGTGCAGTAGTTGCAGTTGGTGTAGCTATGCTTTTTGGAGCAAGTCCCCTTATTGGTAAACAGTTTGCCGTGGCTGGGGCAGGACCTATATCGGGAGGTGTGGTGGCAACCTTCATGGTAAATGAGATCGCTACAGAACTCGGTCTTGATAAAGTTGCTGTCTTTGCGACCCTTCTTCTTGTGTTACAGACCTTTGTAGGACTACCCGTGGCTTCAATTTGCCTGTCAAGGGAAGCAAAGTTGCTGCACTCTCAATTTCAGGCGGGGACACTTGAAGATGTTGGATCTGGAGTCAAAAAAGCTGATCCGGAAGTTCCTACCTGGAGAATTTTCCCTGCCATGCCTAAACACCTGCAGACCCCCTTTATCCTTCTCATGAAGACCATCTTTGTGGGATGGCTGGCTTTCCAGGCAGCAGCACTTACTGGAGGAGCTGTTAATAAGTACATACTCTGTCTTGTCTTCGGCATAATCTTTTATGAAACAGGATTTCTGGAACACAAGATCATGGACAAAGCCAATGGCACAGGTTTTCTGCTTTTTCCCCTGATGATAATAATCTTTCTGAATCTTCCAAAGGCCACTCCTGATATGGTCCTGGAACTCATTGTTCCTATTGTTACAGCTTTTGCGATTTCCCTTGCAGGCATTGCTGTTTTCACCTTTGTGGTTGGCAAAATATGCAGATATTCATGGGGTCTTTCCCTTGCTATTGGAGTTACGTGCCTGTTCGGTTTTCCCGGGACATTTATCGTTTCCCAGGAGGTTTGTCAGGCAGTAGCGGAAACAGAAGAAGAGAAGGATTTCCTTTTAAGCAGAATACTGCCTAAAATGCTGGTTGCCGGTTTCACTACAGTTACTATTGCATCTGTAGTCCTGGCGGGTTTTCTGATTAAGTATATCTAAAAGATCTATAAAGATCCGGAGGTAAAATAATGACAGTGACAAAGGATAGCACAGTATATTACAACATGACTCTAATTGACGGAACAGGAAATGAGCCAGTTGAAAAAGCCTATTTTATTGTCAGGGGAGGCAGAATAACAGAAAGAGGTACGGGTCAGGTCACGGATGAAGATCAGGGGATGAACAAAGTTGACCTTTCAGAGAAGTTCGTAACACCGGGTTTGATGAACTGTCACACCCATATTGTTATGGAACCTGTAGCTGACCTTCAGGGCTTTTTCCTGAAACAGACCCCCGAGACCCTTGCCGTGAGGGGAGTGGCCAATCTGCAGAAACTCCTGGCATCAGGAACTACCTTTGTAAGGGATATGGGTGCCCCCCATGCAGTGGATATCAAGGTCAGACAATGCATGGAGGAGGGTGTTTTCAAGGGTCCTGGACTTCACTGTTCGGCAAGAATGATAACAATGACAGGCGGACACGGGTGGATGTTCGGACGTGAGGCGGATGGTGTCGATGATGTCAGAAAAGCTGCGAGAGAACAGCTTAAAAGTGGCGCAGATGTTGTCAAGATAATGGCTACAGGAGGAGTTCTGACTCCCGGAGTAGAGCCCGGTTCTCCCCAGCTTACAGAGGAGGAAATAAGAGCCGGAGTAGAAGAGGCTCACAAGGCAGGTAAAAAGACAGCTTCCCATGCACAGGGCACGACTGGTATAAAAAACGCGGTAAGGGCAGGAATAGATTCCATTGAACACGGATGTTTCCTTGACGATGAAGCTGTGGAACTAATGTTGGAACACGATACATATCTCGTTCCAACCCTTGCTGCTGTGCAACTCATCGTAGATAATGGAACAGATGCAGGAATACCTGAATATGCAGTGAAAAAATGTCACTACGTTATCGAACATCACATAGAGAGCTTCAGAAAAGCCCATAAAGCCGGTGTCAGAATTGCCTGCGGTACCGATGCAAGCACACCTTTCAATGGATTTGACATGACAGCCTATGAACTTGTACTGATGGCACGTGCAGGAATGACCCCATCAGAGGCTATAGTTTCGGCAACAAAGACAAGTGCTGAACTTATTGGTTGTGAAGAGGAATACGGCACCCTTGAAAAGGGCAAGTTCGCTGATTTTCTTGTTTTGGACCAGAATCCTCTCTCCAGTCTGGAGTCTTTAATGAATGTTCAAAGTGTATATAAAAAAGGGCAGAAAATTGTTTTGGGGAACATTGCAAGCTGAAGAAGATGGAGGTCAGGACTCAAATGTTCGAAGATCTAAAGAACAAAGCACAGAAACAGCATTCTGAGGTAGTTGAGTTAAGGCGCTTTTTTCACATGCATCCTGAAGTTGCCTGGAAAGAGGAGAATACCACAAAGAAAGTAGCGGAGCTTCTCAGGGATTACGGTTGTGAGAATATCATAACAGGATTTGGGAATACCAGTTGCGGAGTAACCGCGGAGATCGTCGGTACGAGTCCGGGTCCCTGTGTTGCCTTGAGAGCAGATATGGATGCCCTTCCCCTTCAGGAGGAAAACGAAGTCGATTACAAGTCTCAAAATCCTGGTGTTATGCATGCGTGTGGTCATGATGCTCATACTGCCATGCTCCTTGGAGCTGCGAAGGTTCTCTCCGGAATGAAGGACAGTCTGAAGGGTAAGGTCAGGTTGATCTTTCAGCCTGCAGAGGAACACGGACTCATCTCCGGAGCGGATCACATGATAAAAGAAGGTGTCCTTGAGGGTGTTGATGTTATCTGTGGTCTTCATGTCTGGTCGCCGCTCCAGTCAGGAAAGATCGCTGTCAGATCCGGGTCCTTTATGGCAGCATGCGACGCCTGGGAAGCCGAGATAAGGGGAAAGGGAGGACATGGTTCTGCGCCTCACATGGCTGAGGACCCGACAATACCTGCCAGTCACGTGATCCTTGCTCTGCAGAGCATTGTCGGAAGGGACGTAGATCCTCTGGAGACAGCTGTGATAAGCACGGGAAAGATGGAAGCCGGTTCGGCTTTCAATATTATTCCTGAGAGAGTCCAGCTGCTCGGCACTTGCAGATCCTTTAATCCTAAGGTTCAGGATGAGATCGAGGAAAAGATAGGAAGCATTGTTAACGGTATAGCAGGATCTTTTAATTGCACAGCAGAATACAAATATACACGGTACGTTCCTCCTACAATAAATGATCCTAAAGCCGCAGATCTTGTAAGGAATATCGCAGAGAAAGTAGCTGGGGAAGATAATGTTGAGACAGCCGAAATGGTTATGGGTTCGGAAGATTTCAGCTATTACCAGAAAGAAGTGCCCGGTGTCTTTTTCTTCCTTGGAGCAGGGAACCAGGATAAGGGAACTGACAATCCCCACCATTCTCCCAGGTTCAATGTCGATGAGGATATCCTTGCTTTCGGAGTTCAGATGCTTGCAGGTTTTGCCCTTTCCTGGGGAGATCTATCCTGAAGCTGAGTAATTCAAGATAATGAAAATAACACAAAGAGGCCTCAGAAGAGGCCTCTTTGTTCAGGAGAGAATATCTCCTTGTATGTTCACTTCTCGCGAGAGAAGGAGGGGGGCTTGATTCAAAGTATTCTGCTCTATTCGACGATGCCTTTTTTGCCGTGATATTTTTCGTCGATTATCTCCTCCGGGAGATACCTGTTCTCTTTTTCCCTTATTTCGTCGAGATGAACGACCGTTGCAAAATCTCTGAAGGAAATAAGCTTGTCCATATAATCGTCGGAGACGCCTTCCTGCCGGATCTTTATCATTACTTCGTACATACCTTTGGCGGCAGAGTAGAGGGTGGAAAGGGCGGGAACGATCCATTTATAACCCATTTCACCAGCTTCTTTGACAGGCACAAGGGGAGTTTTTCCTCCCTCGATGAGGTTAAGCATCAGCTTAGTTCCCTCCAGCTCTTCTGCTGTTCTCTCTACCTGTTCAACAGTTTCGAGGGCTTCGATGAAGATCATGTCAACTCCAAGATCAACTGCCCGCTTTGCCCTTTCAAGGGCGTCTTCATATCCGTGAACAGCTATAGAATCTATCCTGTAGATCACTATGAAGTCGGGGTCCAGTTCATCCCGGGTGTCCATGGCAGCTTTGAGTTTTCCCTTCATTTCCGGAAAAGGAATTACCTGTTTGCCCTCCATATGACCACATCTTTTTGGTGCGACCTGGTCCTCTATGAACAGTCCTGCAGCACCGGCGTTAATGTATTCTTCGACAGTTCTGCAGGTATTTACTGCGTTTCCAAAACCGTTATCTGAATCTCCCACCACGGGTATTTTTACTGCCCTTGCTATGGACCGGACCTGGGCGGCCATTTCAGAAAGGGTCAGAAGTCCTACGTCAGGCTGTCCCAGCATTACAGCAGCAGTTCCGTAACCGGAATGCTGAAGGGCTTCAAAACCAGCCATCTCGCATATTCTGGCGCTGAGGGAGTCGTAAACTCCTGGTGCTACGACAGGTTCGGACTTTTCAAGCCTTTTCCTGAGGATCGAGGATCTTTTCATGGATAATTCCCTCCTGTAAACTCGCAAATAATGCCTTTGTAATCATTCTTTCCATAGCAACTTCTTGAAAAGATGTCTTTACCTGCCTGTGGAGTATTTTTTTTCCATTTCCCTTATCTCTGACAGTCCAACAAGATCATTGAAGGTCTCAAAGTCCATCATTCTGTCTTTATAATCAAGGGTGGATCCACTTTCTTTAAGTACTTTCATTACATCAGAAATGGCCCGGGCCATTGCAAAAGTAGCTGTTACAGGAAATATGGCTATGTCATAACCTGTTTCCTGAAGTCTCGAAACGGGAAGAAAGGGGGTCCTGCCGTGTTCTACCATGTTCGCCAGAACAGGAACATCAAAGCTTGTTGTTATGGTCTTCATCTCGTCTTCGGTTTCAGGAGACTCGATAAAAAGAATATCCGCTCCAGCTTCTGCATAGATGTGGCCTCTCTCTATAGCCTCATCGATACCATGGGTGGTTCTTGCATCGGTTCTTGCCATGATCATAAAATCCATGTCCTGCCTTGCGTCACATGCGGCCTTTATTTTACCGGCCATTTCATCCGAAGGTATTATTTCCCTTCCCGTCATGTGTCCGCATTTTTTGGGAGCTACCTGGTCCTCAAGTTGGATGCAGGCAGCTCCTGCTTTCTCGTATTCACGTACAGTCCTGGCAACGTTGACAGCATTTCCATAACCGGTATCACCGTCGGCGATAAGGGGAATATCAACTGCGTCAGCTATTCTTGATACTCTCCAGGCCATCTCTGTCAGGGTCAGAAGACCGACATCTGCCTTGCCGAGCATGCTTGCCGATGTGCCGTAACCGGTCATGTAAAGGGCGCTGAATCCCTGCTCCTCTATGATCCTTGCGGTCAGGCAGTCATGAACTCCTGGTGCTACCAGTATCTCCCCTTCCTGTACGAGATGCTTCAGTTTTTCGGTCTTTCTCAAATATAGTTCATCCTCTCAACTCTTTTATTTAATGCATTATCGAAGGTAACCACAGGCTCATCTGTGGGAAGACAATGACCAGAATTATCATGATCACCATAAGCACGATGAAGGGCCAGACTCCCTGGATAATGTCTCCCATGTGAATATCCTTGCGAAGTCCGTTTATCACGTAAAGGTTCATACCCACAGGAGGAGTGATAAGTGCCATGGTCATATTGACGGTCAGTATGATAGCGTACCAGATAGGATCTATCTCAAGGGCATGAAGTATAGGAGTAACCAGTGGCATGGTCAGCAGAATAATTGATACTGTCTCCAATATCATTCCGAGAACAAGCATGAGCAGGTTCATTGCAAGTATGAACATCAGGGGAGTAAGGTTGTTCTCAATGATAATCTCTGTAAGCATCTGAGGTATCATAAGCAGGGTCATTACCTTTCCGAACAGAATAGCAGCAGCTATTATCAGTGCGATCATTGATGATGTACCTACTGACTTCAGACAGACCTTCGGAAGATCCCTGAACTTTATGCTTCGATATACGATTAGAGTAATGAACAGACTGTAAACAAGTCCTACTGCGGCAGCTTCGGTGGGAGTAAATATTCCTCCGTAAATACCTCCGATGATTAGAACTGGAAGGAAGATTCCCCATATGTTCTTGCCGGTTATTTTCATCCTCTCAGACCAGGAAGTACGAGGCATGGGAGTAAATCCGCCTTTCTGGCTTTTGATGACGGAGTAGACCACGAAAATTGCAGTAAGAAGGAGTCCGGGAATTATCCCTGCGATGAAAAGTTTACCTACTGATTCCTCTGTGATGGATCCGTAGAGGATCATGGGAATGCTCGGGGGTATGAGAATACCAAGCGTTCCTCCTGCTGCCAGAAGCCCCAGGGTGAACTTTTTGTCGTACCCCCGTTCTATCATGGCAGGATAGGCAACCATTCCTATCGTTGCAGCAGTGGCAGCTCCGGATCCTGTGATAGCCGAGAAAAAGGCACAGGCCAGAATTGTAGCAATGGCAAGGCCTCCAGGGAGGTGGCGAACCCATGCGTTCATGACCTCGAACAGATCGTCTCCAACCCTGCCGTCAAGAAGGATCTGGCTCATGAGAATGAAAAGAGGAATAGCAAGGATCGTGAAGCTTTCGAGTGAAGTGAACATGGTGGATCCGACGATGTTCACCGGCAGGTTGTTCATCAAAATAAGGAGGACTGAAGTTGAGCCAAGGGAGAAGGCAACAGGAAGCCCCATAAAAAGTATCACAAGAAGAAGACCTATTACAAATAGAAAACTTGTCATGCCTGTTCACCTTCCTCTTTTGTCTGTCCAGTAACAATGGAGAATTTTGTTCCTGTAAGAATGATAAATTGCAGTGTGAGGATCGCAAAACCTACAACAAGGGCCAGGTGAGGTATCCACAGAGGAGTTCTCAAGGGGGTAGCAGAGAATTTTCCGTATTTTATCGTTGACTCAAGCATATGCCAACCCTGAACTGTTACGTAGGCTGAAAAGATAGTGCCGATAATGCTGGTAAAAAATTCAAGAACATTCTGGGTCTTCCTTGAGAATCTTATTATAAGGAGGTCGATCCTGACGTGTTTTCCTACCTGGAGAGTGTAGGCTGCTCCGGCAAGCATCGTCCAGATAAAAATATAGATTGCTATTTCCTGGGCCCAGATGGTGGGAGAGTTAAAGAAATACCGGGCAATTACTTCGTAGAAAAGAATGAGTCCCATGGCGAGAATACCAAGTCCGCTGGCATAGCCGATGAATAGATTCACCCTTTCAATAATATTTTTGATTGATGACAGCATATCAATTCCCCTTTACAAGGTTTTCTTCTGATTTAAGGCAGGACGAAAATATTTTTCGTCCTGCCTTAAGTGATCAGCAATTAATAAAACTGCTGAAAATTGTCTATATGACTAATTGAGAGATGTAGCGATCTCCATAAGTTTTTTACCAATTTCACCCGTGTTTTCGGTGAAGTCTTCCCTTACGGGGGCAGTTGCCTCTACGAAAACCTTCCTGTCTTCAGGAGTAAGTTCGTAGATATCAAGGCCATTGTCCTTGATCACCTTGTATGCAGCCTGTTCTGATTCAGCGATCTGGGCTCTTATGAAAGCAGCGGCATCGTCTCCTGCTTTTGAGAGTACCTCTTCCTCTTCATCGCTCAGTGAATCCCACCACTCAAGATTAGCCTGTACGAAGAACTGTGCAGTTGTGTAGTTGGCGAGGGTCATGTACTTCTGGACTTCATAAATTTTCCTCGAGACTGCTGCAGGCATTCCTGTAGTTGCGCCGTCCACGGTTCCCCTCTGAAGGGCCATGTACATCTCTGAAGAACTCATGACTGCAGGTGTTCCACCAAGGGCTTCTACAGTATCAGCAGTCCCCTTGCTGAAGGTCCTTATCTTGAGACCTTCAAAGTCTGCAGGTTTTTTAAGGGGCCTAACATTGTTGAAGTACTGTACGAGTCCATAATCGACCCAGAAAACGATCTTTGCTCCCTTGGACATGAATTCCTTGTCAAGAAGCTCACCTGCTCCTGCTTCGATAAACTTTTTGGGAGAGTCAAGATCCTGGAATATAAAGGGCATCTCGAATACGTCAGCTTCAGGTACCATTCCTGACCATTTGTTTACCGGTACCAGTGCAAGCTGAACCATTCCTTCCTGGATGGCTTCAACTACTTCTGTGTCCTTGAAAAGCTGGGCGGAATGAAAGACCTTGACTTCCATTTCGCCTTCTGAGTGTTCAGCAACTTTTTCTGCAAATACATCCATGCCCTTTGAGATAAAGTGAGAGGGTGGAAGCTGGTTGGAAAGGTTTATCTGGGTTGCAGCAAAAACGGGACATGCGGCAACAAGTAAAACTGTCATAACTGTTACTGCCTTGAGCATTTTTTTCATTAGTAGTGCACCTCCGAATAGTATTTTTTCCTTTTTTAGTACATGATGCCCGGTGTTCAGATTAAGAGTTACCACCTCCTGGTATTTACATCTGGTCGTCTGTCGACAGAATGTTTATCGAAAAAAAATCAGGCTTTTCCGATATTGGATACTCTTCTGCCGAAAAGGCTGTGAGCCCGTCCTTTCTTTATTTCCTCAAGATCTCCCTTTCTCAGGTCCTCTATGATCTTTCTGTGGCTTTGGACGATAGCCTGGAGATCTCTCTCGTGCAATAGATCCTCGAACATGCCAAGTTTCAGCTGATTGTACAGATCAGTTAGTATCTTTTTTGTGTGGGGTCTTCTTGCTTTTGACCAGGTGAACTTGTGAAATTCAACGTCCTTGAAAACAAACTCTGAGATCTTGGACTCAAAATCAATGTTTCTGCAAGCAGTTTCTCCCATTTGATCAACCAGTTTTTCCATTTGGTTGAAATCTTCATCACTGAGAAGATTCTGTTTCGTAAGGATTTCATATATGCGACATTCGAGGATGAAGCGGAGGTCATATATTTCCTCCAGTGATTCAGAGGAGTAATCAGCAACAAAGGTGCCTTTGCGTGGAACTGAATTAACCAGTCCCTGGTTTTCGAGCTGTCTCAGGGCGTCTCTGACAGGAGCTCTGCTGATATTGAGTTTTTCTGCAATATCCGATTCGACCAGCTTGTCTCCCTTTCTGTAGGTCTGGTAGACAAGTATCTGGTCTCTGAGGTAGTGCATAACCCTTAGTGCTATGGTTTCGTTGAAGTCTGTTTCTATCATCGAAAAAAATTACTCCTTTTTAGTCGACCGTCGACAACAAATATACTACAAAAGGGAAATCCCTGGCAAATTGAATACTAAATACATCGTCATCGGATTTTCTAATGACAGATAAAGGATATTAAAGCCATCGGTGGATATTTTCCTCGTAAAGCTGGTGAAGCTTCATGGTGATTTTTCCCGGTCTTCCCTTTCCAATAACTGTATCGTTTATTTTTGTTACGGGAAGTACTCCTTTAATGGATCCGGTTATGAAAGCCTCTTCGGCATCCGGGAGCTCGGAAAGGAGGGGACTTCTTATAGATATTTCCATATCCTGTTCTGATGCTATGGTCAGAATTATCTTTCTTGTTGTTCCTGGCAATACCTTTTCATCGGGAGCGG
>CAZFJG010000037.1:0-14048 GCA_964519285.1 uncultured Synergistales bacterium
ATCCTTGAAATGTACCTGAACTCTATATACCTTGGGCATGGGTCCTGGGGGATCTATACGGCATCTCACACTTATTTCGGCAAGAAACCCTCCGAACTGGATCTGGCCGAAGCTTCAGTAATTGTCGGATTAATAGCGGCACCAGAAAGGTATTCTCCTCTAAAGAACCTTGAAGCAGCTAAATCAAGACAGAAATATGTTCTCGACAGGCTACTCACCCTTGGATGGATATCTGAGGATGAAGCAGAAAGAGCCTATAATGAGGATCTTGATCTTAAGTCTACAGAGGGAGAACAGAAAAATTATAATCATGCACCATATTTTGTTTCCGAGATACTGTTCTCCCACCTGCTGCCAAGATACGGAAAGGAAAAAGTCTACAGGGGGGGCATGGAGATACATACTACCCTGGACCTGGACCTGCAGAGAAAAGCCCAGGAAGCAGTAAGGACTCTTGAGACAGAAGGAGCCCTCGTAACCATTGACTCAACTACCGGGGAGATCCTTGCCCTTGTCGGCGGCAAGGATTTTGAAAAGAGCAAGTTTAACAGAGCTGTTCAGGCTTACAGACAACCCGGCTCTGCCTTTAAACCTTTCGTATATTCTGCTGCATACGAACAGGGAATTTTACCTGTTGACCACATACTGGACGAAGAACTTTCCTTTGAGCACCAGGGACCGAACGATGAGACCTGGTCACCAGGTAATTATTCAGGCAAATATCACGGAGAAGTTACGATCCTCAAAGCTCTAACACATTCATACAATACAGTATCCGTGAGAACAGCACAGATGATAGGAATTGGCCCTGTTATTTCACTGGCGAGAAGAGCAGGCCTGACCTCTCCTCACATTCCTCATGACCTTTCAGCTGCACTTGGAAGCTCGAGCATAACTCCCCTTGAACTTGCGCGGGGTTATTGTGTTTTTGCCAACAACGGATACAGAGTCGATCCCCTGTACATCTCACGGATCGAGGATAGTTCAGGTGCTATTCTTGAAGAGGCCTCTCCTTACAGCGAGAAAGCAATATCCGCTGAAAATGCTGTTGTGATGCGATCTATGCTCTTGAACGTTGTTAATGCGGGAACCGGTAGAAGATGCAGGATACCAGGATATGAGGTATTTGGCAAAACAGGTACAACCAATGAATTTCGTGATGCCTGGTTTGCCGGAGGTGTCCCAGGTCTCGTAACAGTGGTATACGCCGGAAGAGATAACCACAAAACAATTGGAGGCAGGGCTACTGGAGGAACTGTAGCCGGTCCGGTGTGGAAACAGTTCATGGACTTTGCTGTTGAGCACCTTTCACCTCCCAGGAGTTTTAACATACCCTCAGGACTGGACCTGGAGGCTTTTACGGTCTGCTCAGAGACAGGCTACCTCGCAACAGGGGAATGCCCTTCAACTAACATCTACCTGCCCTATGCAAAGGCCCCGTCATCTTTCTGTCCCCTTCACGGTGGTGACAGATACGCTGCCTCAAAAGATTCCAACGCTCCAAAGACCCTACTACTACCTGATGACGTGGAAATCTACGAGAAACTTGAAGCAGACAAACTTCTGGCTGAAACCCCTGCCGGTACAGAGCAGGCCCAGATACCTGTTATGAGTGTCCAAAAACCAAGGGAGAACGTTCCATCACCTGGTCAGAGCGGCGGGTTTACTGATCCCTACGATGAGGATCCAAGTCCGGCTGAGGATTACGAATCAAAGTACCAGAAACTTCTCGAACAGTACGGAATTTCCGATTAGATCATTTTTTATAATGGAACATAAAACCAGGGCCGGTCCTTATTTTATTAAAGGATCGGCCCTGGTTTTATTGCTTGGATATTGTTTAATTAATTAAATTTTCTTAGCCCCTGCAGCATTATCCTTTTTTCCACGGCAGCTACCATCTTTCGCGTGTAAGCCACGCTGTCAGGATTGATACTCATGCTGTCTATTCCTGCCCTGACAAGAAATTCTGCAAAATCAGGATAGAGAGATGGTCCCTGTCCACATATAGAACAGGTTATTCCATTGTCATGAGCAGCTTTAATCAACTGTTCTATAGCCCTTGTTACCGAAATATTACGTTCATCAAAATAACCCATACTGTTAAGAATACCAGAATCACGGTCAACTCCCATAACAAGCTGGGTCAGATCGTTACTTCCTATGCTGAAGCCATCTACCATCTTGGCAAATTCATCAGCTGCAAAGACAACTGCAGGCACTTCAGCCATGATCCACAGCTTGAAAGATGAATCCTGTATCAATCCTTCAGAAGCCATGATCTCTTTTACTTTCTGAAGTTCCCATATTGTCCTTACAAAAGGCAGCATTACCCAGACATTAATGAGACCGTAGTCATCCCTTACTTTCCTGATAGCCCTGCATTCAAGCCTGAAACCTTCTTCGTAATCAGGAGAAATATACCTGGAAACTCCTCTCCAGCCTATCATGGGGTTGTTCTCCACAGGCTCTACTTCTTCTCCACCCTTCAGACCTCTGAATTCATTGGTCCTGAAATCACTTAACCTTACAACAGCAGGTTTGGGATATATTTCCTGAGCAACAGCTGTTATTCCTTCCGCCATTTTGTCTATGAGAAGTTTACCCTGGCCGGTTTTGACAAGGTACATGGGATGCACTCCCACCATATTGCTGAAAATGAACTCGGTTCGCATAAGACCGATCCCGTCAAAGGGAAGAGATGCATACTTGGATATAATGGCAGGTTCTCCGAGGTTCATGTATATCCTGGTACCCGTTACAGGAGCCAGCTCGTATAACATCTCACTGCTGAGACCGAACTCGGCTTTCTTTTCGGATGCCTTTTCTGCTTCCTCGCTTGAACGGGTCCTGCCTTCGAAAACCACACCTCTTGTTGCATCTACTGTAACAAGCATGCCATCTGAAAGAACTTCAGTCCCATTCTTGGAACCGACTATACAGGGTATGCCAAGCTCCCTTGAAACAATAGCCGCATGGCATGTCCTTCCACCTTCATCTGTAACGACAGCAGTAGCTTTGCGCATGGCCGGGACCATATCTGGATTGGTCATTCCGGTCACGAGGATATCTCCATCTTTTACTCTTGCTATCTCATCTATATCCTTGACAATTATGACCTTCCCTGCAGCTATGCCGGGAGATGCAGCAAGGCCTCTGGCAAGGACGTTAAGTTTTTCCTCGGTCTTTTCACTTTCCCGTTGCATTTTATCACTCCTTTTAAGGGTGGTGACAGGCCTGGCCTGGAGTATATAAAGTTTGTCAGTGTCCATATCAAGGGCCCATTCAACATCCATTGGCTGATCGTATACGCCTTCAATTTTCTCTGCAGCTTTTCCGAGAATTCTCAGTTCCTCTTCGGAAAGGGATTCCTCATTAGTCTTTCCTGACCCGAGATGCTTCTCCACGTTCACCGTTTTAGTCCCAATTCCATCCTCAACTTCGATGATCATGGTCTTTTTGTTGCCAATGTACTTTTCCTTTACCTCAAGGGTTTTCTTGTCAAGAATATATTCGTCAGGAGATACAGAACCTGAAACAACGGACTCGCCAAGTCCCCAGCTTGAGTTGATCATTATCTCGGATATGTCATTATTTACAGGATTACCTGTGAACATGACGCCAGCCTTTTTGCTGTTTACCATTTTCTGGACTACGGCACTCAGTGCAACGTCAAAATGATTAAAATTGCGGTCCTCCCGATAATATGTAGCCCTGGCGGTCCAGAGGGAAGCCCAGCATTTTTTTACATGGCTGATAACCGCTTCTGCTCCGTTGATATGAAGATATGTATCCTGCTGGCCTGCAAAGGAAGCATCTGGAAGATCCTCTGCAGTTGCGGAACTTCGAACCGCCACTTTAGGATCTTCAAGTCCAATCTTCTCGGAAAGGCTTGAATAAGCTTCTTTTATGGCCTTTTCCATTTTCCCGGGAACCGGGACGTCGATTATTTTCTGCCTTATCCTCGAACATTTTGCTGCGAGGTCATTTGTATCGTTAAAATCGATGCTCCCGATGATCTCCCTGATGTCATCGACAAGACCTGCTTCTTTTATAAAGTCAATATAAGCTTTGGACGTTACGCAGAAACCTGGAGGGACATCCACACCGTTGCGGATCAACATGCCTAAATTTGCTCCCTTGCCACCAACAGATGATATATCCTCCAGTCCTATTTCCGTAAACCACAGTATATATTCTGATGTATTCAAAATACTACCCCCTCTATTTTATTATTCCCAATGCAGAGTGAGCTGCTGCAAGTCTGGCTACGGGAACCCTGAAAGGAGAACAACTCACATAATGCAATTTCAGTGAATTGCAGTAAGCTATACTTTCCGGGTCTCCACCATGCTCACCACAGATACCAAAGGAAAGATCCCGGCGAAACTTTTTTGCCCGTTCTATTGCTACTTCCATTATATAACCGGTTCCTTTTCTATCAAGTGTATGGAAGGGATTGACAGAAAAAAGCCCCTGTTCTATGTATTTTAGAAGAAATCCTGTTTCGGAATCATCCCTTGAAAGACCAAGGGTAGTCTGTGTAAGATCGTTGGTCCCAAAACTGAAGAAATCCGCCTTTTCCGCAAGTTCGTCTGCTATGAAGGCTGCTCGTGGGATCTCTATCATTGTACCTGTCATATAGTTCTCATGTTCTTTTAAGCCGTACTCTTCCCCTATGGAAGCTATTCTCTCGCTTATCTTTTCGTATTCCTTCCTCAACATAACAAGAGGTATCATTATTTGAGGAATAACCCTGCTGTTGGTCTTCGCCTCTGATGCGGCGTCGAAGATAGCCCTGGTCTGCATTTCGTAAATTTCAGGATATATTATACCAAGTCTGCAGCCACGGAATCCAAGCATTGGATTGGCCTCACTGAGTTTCCTGATCATTTCCAGGGCTCTTTTAACCTTGAGGCCTTCCTTGGAATTTTTATAGCCAGTGTTCTCCAAATCCGAAAGATATTCCTGCAGCTCCTTTTCATCAGGAAGGAATTCGTGAAGAGGTGGGTCAAGAAGCCTTATTATAACGGGAAAGGGATCCATGGCCTCGAATATCTTCCTGAAATCCTCTTTTTGCATGGATCTAAGTCTTTCAAGGTGATCTTTTCTTTCTGATTCATCATCAGCAATTATCATTTCCTGCATTACCGGAAGACGGTCATCGGCCATGAACATATGCTCCGTGCGGCAGAGACCAATACCTTTTGCTCCAAATTCCTTTGCCCTTGCTACATCTTCCGGTGTATCGGCGTTTCCCCAGACTTCCATGGTGGATATGCTGTCACACCATGAGAGAAAAGTCCTGAAATTTTCTGAAAGATCCGGTTCCACAAGAGGGACTTCTCCTATGACTACTTCTCCAGATGTTCCGTCGATGGAAAGGATATCTCCTTTTTGAAGGGTGGTGTCCCCAATTTTCAGGGTCTCTGCCTCGAGATCTATGGAAACTTGATCACAACCGCTGATACAGGGTTTTCCAACACCTCTGGCAACGACTGCTGCATGACTTGTCATACCACCTCTCGATGTAAGTACTCCCGCAGAAGCGTACAGACCATGTACGTCATCAGGAGTCGTCTCGGGCCTTGCCAGGATCAGACTGGCTCCTTCCTCGTGGAGAGTCACAGCCTCGTCAGGATCAAAAACTATCTGACCAGTAGCAGCACCGGGAGATGCCGGGAGACCTTTTGCAGCGACCTCATAATCTGCGTCAGGATCAAACTGGTCATGGAGGACCCTTTCCACCTGGTCAGGGTCAACTCTTGAAACAGCTTCCTTTTTGTCCAGGATGCCTTCACTGACAAAGTCTACGGCTATGTTTATAGCTGCATTTGCACTTCTTTTGCCGGTTCTCGTCTGAAGAATAAAGAGTTTCCCCTCTTCCACAGTAAACTCTATATCCTGCATGTCTTTGAAATAGAACTCCAGGGTCTTCACTGTTTCATCAAGTTCTTTATATACCTGGGGCATAAGATCTTTCAGATCATCGATAGGTTCAGGGGTACGGGCACCTGATACCACATCCTCCCCCTGTGCGTTGATCAGAAATTCCCCGTAGAGTTTCTTCTCTCCTGTGGCTGGATTTCTCGAAAAACATACGCCAGTACCGGAAGAATCTCCCATATTACCGTATACCATGGAAACTACGTTTACTGCAGTACCGATATCCGAGGGTATCCTGTTCATTTTTCTGTAGGTCCTCGCTCTTGGATTATCCCAGCTTGCGAAAACTGCCGTTATTGCCATTTTCAGCTGTTTCAGAGGATCCTCCGGGAAATCCTCACCTGTTTGTTCACTGTAAATACCCTTAAATTGCTGGATGATACTGCGGAGATCTTCCTCATTTAACTCATAATCATAACTGAGGTTCCTTTTTGACTTGATCTCTTCAAGGACTTTTTCGAATTCCTCTCCAGGGATCTTCTTTACAACATTTCCGAACATCTGAATAAAACGACGCCAGTTATCCAGTACGAATCGTTCATTTGAAGTAGCCTCCTGGAGGACCCTTGCTGTTTCTTCATTGATACCAAGATTCAAAATGGTATCCATCATTCCCGGCATTGAAACCGGAGCACCGGATCGAACTGAGACAAGAAGGGGATTTTCTCCCTTGCCAAAGGTTTTTCCTGTCTCTTCTTCAAGTGCGTGAAGGGTTTTCTCGATCTCAGGCCAAAGATCCTGGATAAAATCATCCTTCTTTTCGAGATATTCGAGACAGGCTGAGGTGGTTATGGTAAATCCGGGAGGCACCGGCACTCCATTACTCGCCATCTGGGCAAGATTGGCTCCCTTGCCGCCAAGAAGATCTTTCATTCCCGCATTTCCTTCCCTGAAGGAATAGACGAACTTACGCTCTTTTGTACTCATTTAATTCACCTCCACAGTCAGTATCTGAAGAAGATCTATATTTACCAGGTCTGGTATCCTATATAGGTTAATATTTCCTGGGCTGTTTCCTCGATGGCTTTTTCCGTAACGTCAAAGACCTTGCATCCTACCCTTTTCATGACCTGTCTCGCATGTCTGATCTCTTCTGCGACATTTTCAAGTTTACTGTAGGATGTATTTTCAGGATCGAGACCCATCATATGAAGCCTTTCCTTTCTTACCTGCTGGAGTTTCTCGGGCTTTATTGTAAGACCGATGACAGTTTCAGAATCTATGTCGAATAGTTCCTCTGGCGGTTCAAGACCCGGGACCAGGGGAATATTGGCCGTCATTATCCCTTTATGAGCAAGGTACATTGAAAGGGGTGTCTTACATGTCCTGGATACTCCTACAAGTACAAGTTCAGCTTCCTTCAGCATCTGGGTATTGCTGCCGTCATCACAGGCTATTGAGTATTCTACTGCCTTAACCCTCTTGAAATAGGCCTCATCCATCTGATGGGCAAGACCAGGTTTTTCAAGGGGTTCCTGATCGAGTTTCGCGGAAAAAACATCAAGCATAGGTCCAAGAACATCTATGACATCAACTCCCATTACCTTTGCCTGGTTCACGAACCACTTTCTCAACTCATGGTCAACGAGTGTACAGGTTATTACAGCTCTTGAATCAACTGCCTCGTCTATTACCCTTCTCCCTCTTTGCTTGTTATTAATGTAGCGATACTTTTTTATTGTAGCATCAACATTCTCAAACTGGCGTATTGCTGCCTTGGTTACGATCTCAATGGTTTCTCCGGTGAAATCTGAGACTACGAATATCTCTAAACTTTTGCCCCTTGGATGCATAGTCTTTTCCTTTCGGGTTAATTAAATATTTTTATCAATCATACACTAAACTATATCTTATAAGATTTACTTCTGTTAAAAAAAGTCTAACAGATTTTGACAGAAAAAAAACATCCTCCCCTTAAGGGGAGGATGTCATTGTAAAAAAGAAGCGAAAAAGATCACATGTTCAGGGACCCCAGGTCTCCAGCCTTCTTTAACAAATTGTGGCAATTATTAAGAAGGGCAAGCCTGTTTTCCCGCACACTGTCATCCTCAGCCATGACAAGAACTCCATCGAAGAAGCTTGTAACTGCAGGAGAAAGTTCGGATAACTGAATAGTAAGATCTTTCCATTCGAAATTTGCCACTGACTCCTCAACCCTGGGAGTTATCTGCTGAACCGAACGATACAATTCCTTTTCTGCACTTTCTGTAAGGAGATCAGGATTAACATCTGCAGTTACTAAAGAGTTCTTAGACAAAATGTTCTTGACTCTCACTGCAGAAGTAGCAAGACTGGAAAACCATTCCTCGTCCTTCACGCTGTTAAGTGTTTCAAGGAGCCTTGCAATCTGGAATGGTCTGGAGGATATGACAGACATACTCATCTGGACCATTTCGTGGGAGTATCCCTTTTCCTTGAACTGCATGAAAAGTCTCTGTAAGTAAAAATCCCGGACATCTACAGAGACCTTTTCATTTGCCTCAAGCTCATTTGAGGCATACTGGAAAACCTCATTCATGTCGGGATCAAGCTCAAGACCCCAGATTATCTCGTTTATAGATCTTGCTGATCTCCGAAGACCATAGGGATCCTGAGATCCTGTAACCTGTAGACCTGCCTTGAAAGAGCTGACCATATTATAGGTCCTCTCGGCTATTCCAAGTATTGCCCCTGCATGGCAGGAAGGTAGCCGGTCACCTGAGAACCTGGGCAGATACTGCTCTTCAAGAGCCAGGGCTACTTCTTCGCTCTCCCCATTCTTAAGGGCATATTCCCTGCCTATTGTTCCCTGGAGCTCAGGGAACTCGTAAACCATACTGGACACCAGATCCGACTTTGCAAGATAGGCTGCCCTTTTAACGGTATTCAGAAGATCTCCCTGACAGAAATGGTCACATAGCCAGGCAGCAATATTGCGGGTGTACATAACCTTGTCATACAGAGATCCCGACTGTTCCTGGTATACAATGTTTTTCAGTTCTTCGACCCTTGTGTTCAGGGGCTTTTTCAAGTCTTCATTCCAGAAAAAAGCTGCATCCGAGAGTCGAGCCTTGAGGACTCTTTCGTTTCCTTCTTTTACCACGTTCATATTAGCAGCCCTGTTATTGCTGACTCCTATAAAAGAGGACATCAATCTGCCATTCTCGTCTCTTACGGGGAAATACTTCTGGTGATGGATCATTGTCGTGGTCAGTACTTCCTCTGGCAGTTCAAGAAAGGACTCATCGAAATTTCCAAAAAAGGGAACAGGAAATTCCACCAGGTAGAGATTTTCATTTATTAACTCTTCCCTTTTTTCAGCTTTTCCTGAGAGGTCTTTTTCGATCAGTGAGATTCCACTGAGCATTTTTTCTTTTCTCTTGTGCTGATCTACGATGACATAGTTATCGTAGAGCCTGTCAAGGTAATTAGACGCATCTTTTATCTCAATACTCCTGCTACCCATGAACCTGTGCCCTCTTGTGGTTCTGCCGCTTTTGATGTTTGCGTATTCAAAGTCTATCAATTTCTCTCCGTAAAGAGCCAGGATCCATCGGATCGGCCTGGCAAATCTGAAGGAAGGATCATTCCAGTACATACTCTTAGGGAAATTTATACCCTGAATTATAACTGGAAGGAGTTCGGGCAGAACTTCCTCAGAGGACCTTCCTTTTTCCGATTTTATGGCCACAGCATACTGAACACCATTGATCTCCCTTGACTCAAGTTCCTCAAAGTCAACTCCCTTGCTTTTTGCAAAACCCGTAGCCGCCTTTGTAGGATTTCCGTTTGCGTCAAAAGCCTGTGACCATTTAGGTCCCTTGAATTCTGTAACAATATCCTCCTGGTTTGGGCTTGCTCCCTTGACAACAAGTGCAAGTCTTCTCGGAGTTCCAAAGGTCTCTATATCCTTGAAGGTGATCCTGTTCTCTGTCAGTTTTACCGAAGCCAGTCTGCCCAGACATTCCAGGGCATTTGGCATAAATCGTGACGGGATCTCCTCTGTTCCTATCTCAAGTAGTAGTGTTTTATTCATTTTCTGTTCTCACCCCGCGATAAATCCTTTATCCGCCCAGCTTAGCCCTGAGTGGATAGTTCATTTCCTTGCGCTGCTTCACATAGGCTCTCGCACATTTACCCGCAAGAGTTCTAATCCTGGAAATATACCCCGTACGTTCTGTTACGCTTATAGCGTTTCGTGCATCGAGAAGGTTAAATGTATGTGAGCACTTGAGAACATAATCGTAGGCAGGAAGAACAAGTCCTTTGTCCACGATCCTTGCAGCTTCCTTCTCGTACATGGAAAAAAGACTGAACAACATCTTTGTATCAGCCTCGTCAAAATTATAGGTAGAGTGTTCAACTTCCCCCTTGTGGTGAACATCACCGTAGGTAAGGGTGTCGTTCCAGACAAGATCATAGACGTTCTCTACCTTCTGGACGAACATTGCGATTCTCTCTATTCCATACGTAAGCTCAGCAGGAACAAGGTTCATATCCATTCCACCTACCTGCTGGAAGTATGTAAACTGTGTAATTTCCATGCCGTCAAGCCATACTTCCCATCCAAGTCCCCAGGCTCCTACAGTGGGGGATTCCCAATCATCCTCTACGAACCTGATATCATGCTCACCTGGATCGATACCAAGGGCCGCAAGGCTTGCAAGGTACAGTTCCTGTATATCATCGGGAGCCGGCTGAATAATAACCTGATACTGGTAATAGTGCTGAAGTCTATTGGGATTTTCACCGTAGCGCCCGTCTGTTGGTCTTCTCGATGGTTCAACGTAAGCAACTTTCCATGGTTCCGGACCAAGGACCCTGAGAGTAGTCGCCGGATTCATTGTACCGGCACCTACCTCGATATCGTAAGGTTGCTGGATTATGCAATCCTGCTCCGCCCAGAATCGCTCGAGACGAAAAATAATTTCTTGAAGATTCAAAATGCAGACCCTCCAGTCAAAACACACATAATATTAATTAAATTAAAACTGTTTATGTTCTGAGATCCAGTATATCAGCAAGTCTTCCTGAAACTGAAGAATACAGTCTGCTGATCTCCGGGTCTTCCTTTAATCTGTTTTCCAGAAGCTCCTGAAAAGATGAAATACTCATCTTCAGTAGAAACAGGAGATCCCTTTTTTTAAGCCTGAGTCCGTTCCTGTCTATTGAACATCTCGGGCAAAAAAGTCCGTTTTCATCCCACAGGGCTTCATCAAGTTCTGCTCCGCATGCAGTGCAGTATCTTAGACTTGGAGCCAGCCCCCATGAATCAAGCCACCTCCACATAAATCTCCATTCAGCTATCTCTGGAGGACAACCTCTGGCGATCAGAACGGTATTCCAGTAAAGAATCGCAAGTAGTTTATCATCAGGCTGGTCGGGTGGCAAATGGTGCCTGACCAGTCGTATCATCCTTGCTGAAATTCTCAGGGAGTTACTGTTTTTTCGGAGAGGCCACATATCGTCGACTACTTCTACACTTTTGAGTGAAAAACGATCAGTACCTCTGTACAATTGATATCTACCCCAGGTCAACGGTTCTGTTCCTCCTCCAAAACGAACTTTCCCCTTTGCGGACCCGTAAGCGGTAACCCAGACTCGGCCAAAATCCCTGAGAAACAGGTTGAGATACATGTCGCCCTTGTGGGAGATCTTACGCTGCAGTACCGTTCCGGAAGATGAATAAAAACCCTGTTTATACAGGTTTGCTTCCATAATTTTAACGATACCCCATGCGACGAACCTCCACAGGAGATCTCCGCCAGTTCTTTCTTACCTTTATCCACAGGTCAAGATAAACCTTGTGGCCGGTGAATTTTTCGATCTCTGTTCGTGCAAGACTGCCAATCCTTTTGATCATGGAACCACCTTTACCGATTATGATCTTTTTCTGGCTGTCCCTCTCCACAAAAATAGTAGCCCGGATATAGAGATCCTTTCTCTCGGGATATTCATCTGGACTTTTATATTCATCCACCTTTACTGCTGTACAGTGGGGAATTTCCATTCCAGTCAGCTGAAAGATCTTTTCCCGGATAAATTCAGACGCGAGAAAACGTTCTGAACTGTCCACTATAATATCATCCGGATAATAGGGATATCCTTCGGGGATAACTGTCTTGATCATGTCAAGAAGAAAATCCACGTTCCTTCCGGTTTTTGCCGAGACTGCCAGAGTTCCGATGGGGTTAAGGTTCTGGCAATAAAGTTCTTTTGCTGACTCTATCTCTTGAATCTCAGGTTCCTTTGAAGTATCTATCTTGTTAACTACAAGAATAAAAGGAACACCAGCTTCTTCAAGAATATCACAGGAGAGAAGGTCATCATCGTTGAGTTTTCTCTTCCCGGCTTCGACCATGTAACATACCAGGTCAATCTCTTCGAGTCCCCTTCTGGCTGTTCTGACCAGATGCTGTCCCAGTTCATGCCTTGGAATATGCACTCCAGGCATGTCCCTGAAAACAACCTGAAGATCAGGTCCATTGTATATGGCAAGAAGATTGTCCCTTGTCGTCTGGGGCTTATTTGAGACAATGTTTACCCGGACACCAAGAATCCTGTTCACAAGGGATGATTTCCCGACATTTGGACGACCCAGCAGGGCGACTATTCCTGCTTTGAAGCCAGTGAACTCATTGATCTGGAAATCCATGACCTATACTTTTCCTTTGAGTGACCCAGGTCCAAAGGGTAAGGGTAAGAGATCCTGGAGGGAAATTATCTTCGGCTCTCCTGAATTATCAAGGACTACCTGCATACAGGGATTGAACTCGTGCAGAAACTGCCTGCATGCACCACAGGGATAACATTCTATTCCGTCAATACCTGCAACGGCTATTGAAAGGGGATCCTGAAAACCCTGTTGCAGGAATGAAGCCATGGCATTTCTCTCAGCACACATGGATATACTGAAGGATACGTTCTCAATATTGCATCCCGAAGCCACTTTGCCGTCCCTGGAAAGAACTGCTGCTCCTACAGGAAAACCCGAATAGGGTGAGTAGGATTTTTCCCTTGCCTTTCTTGCATATTGAAGAAGTTCTTCAGGTGTTATTCTGCCTGTCTCAGGGTTCATAGATTCTGCTCCTTTTCTGGCTGAAAAAGGTCATTCCCTGTCAACTGCGTCCTCATTATCCTGATCCGTACGAATGAGCTTTAACAACTGTATTCGGTGGTCCTCAACCTCGAGTACCTCTATTATCCAGTCGTTATATTTTACTTTCGCTCCCTTTTCGGGGAATTCCCCTGTTATGGACAAGACCAGACCTCCTATGCTTTCAGCTTCGTCTGATTCGAAAAGATACTCGGTATGGTCGCTCAGATCCTCAAGCCCGAGAAAACCCTGAACAATGTATTCTCCTGTTGATTCTCTTCTTACAGGGGGATTTTCCTTGTCATATTCATCCTGTATCTCTCCTACGATTTCTTCAAGAAGATCTTCAAGTGTAACAAGTCCTGCTGTCCCTCCATATTCGTCAACCACAATGGCCATGTGAACGTGTCTGGATTTCATGGTGTTGAAAATATCCACTATTTTAGTGGATTCCGGGACGAAAAGAGCATTTCTCTTCAGCTTGGAGACCGGTTCGGTTGATAATCCTGAATGCAGATAAGGAATGGTATCCTTGACGTAAAGAATACCCTGAATATCGTCCATGGAATCTTCGAAAATGGGAACCCTCGAATGTCCGTGCTCGTGAAAAACCGCAACTGCCTCACCTATTGAAAAATCTGACGGCACAGCATCGATATCAGTTCTTGGTACCATGATCTCGTAAACCCTGCTCTCCTTGAAGGAGATAATTCCGTGGATCATCCGTCTCTCCTCTTCTTCTATAACACCAGAGGCTTCACCTATGTTGACCATCTGTTCGATCTCTTCCCTTGTTACAAAGGTATGGGGGTTGCCAAGATCGATACCAAAAGCAAGGCCAAGAAGCCTGATCAATCTTGAGAGAAGCCAGATAAAGGGTGAAAGCACGAAGTTGAGAAAGGAGAGAAAAGGCAGTGCAAAAAGTAATATGGTCTCGGACTTCACTATTGCTATGCTCTTGTGAACGATCTCACCAAAGATAACTATAAGTACGGTCATGAACACTACCGCTATTACCGGACCATTA
>CAZFJG010000038.1:0-6425 GCA_964519285.1 uncultured Synergistales bacterium
AACCACCTTCCTGAGAACCGCCAGGGCAAAATAACCGGATACAAAGGCAGTAACCGTTCCAGCCAACCAGCCAGTTGGCATAGAGGAAAGGCTTTCCGGATTTCCGGAAATATCCCTGAATTCAAGGAGTGTAGCTCCAAATATCGCAGGAAGTGACAGAAGGAAGGAAAAAGAAAAAGCTCTCTCTGCAGAGAAGCCTGATCGGAGACCGGCAACTATGGTAACTCCGGACCTTGAAATTCCTGGAATGACGGCAAGTCCCTGGATAAAGCCAATAAACAGGCTTCGTTTCAGCGACACCCCTTTGCCCTTTTCCCTGATGGAAACCGCGTACCAGAGCACCATAGACGTCACCAGAAGAGCGGCCCCCACGGCTATCGTCGACAGCATCCACTTCTGAACCAGGGGTTTAAGGAGAAGGGCAACAGGAACTGTCATGCAGTTCCCTGCAATAATAGCCCACCCAAGAATCCAGCCTTCCGTCTTCCTTCTATCCCGATAAAAGAGGCCCCCGAACCAATCTGCAAGAATTTCCAGGATCATAGTCCTGAAATAAATTATGGTCGCCATCATAGTTGCAAAATGTACGGCTATGTCAAAGATAAAGGACTCCTCCCGCCAGCCGAAAAAGATCTGAACAAGTGCCAGATGCCCTGAACTGCTTACCGGGAGGAATTCAGTCAATCCCTGGACGAGACCGAGAAAAGATGATTCTATCATATCAAGCTCTCCTGTCGTAATGTAAGTTGAAATTCAGATATCCATTCAGAATCTGAAGCTATTTCTTTTCAGAGGTGATCCTGGATAGAAGGGGAATTATTACCGGCCGGTTTTTGCTGTTTTTCCGAATAACTTCTGCCATTCTGCTTTTCAGGCGACCGGATATCCCTTCGTCATCTATCTTCTCTTCCCTGCCTGCAATGCTTCCAAGGACCTGGTTTATTGTCTTTACAAGCTCCTCTTTCATAACTGTAGCATCTTTCATGTGAATAAAGCCCCTGCTTTCGAAAACAGGTTCCTTTGCCAGACTACCTTTTTTGTCCAGAACTATGGATACAGCTACAAGGCCTTCTTCGGATAGTTCTCTTCTCTCCTTAAGGGCACTGCCTTCAAGTTCTCCAAGAGCCATTCCGTCCACAAGAACTCCTCCGGCAGGAACCCTTGAGTTTATCCTGGCGCTCTTGTCGGTTATTGAAAGAACATCTCCTATCTCCATTACAAAAGTATTCCTTTTGGGAACGCCTACTTCCTGGGCCAGCTGGCTATGCCTCACAAGATGCCGGTACTCTCCGTGAAAGGGAACAAAATATCTCGGTCGCACCATGTTGAGAAGGATCTTAAGTTCCTCCCTCGAGGCGTGGCCTGACACATGTATATCCTTGTCCTTCTCATATATCACATCACAACCGCACTGGAAAAGCCGGTTAAGAGTATTGCTCACCGTTTTTTCGTTACCCGGAATGGGAGTTGCAAATACTGCTACAACATCCCGAGATCCAAGGTTTACGTTCCTGTGCTGGCCCCGGCTCATCAAAACCAGGCCGGAAAAAGGCTCGCCCTGGCTTCCGGTAGTTAGAACCACCACCTTCTTGTGAGGATACTTGTTCAGCTCGTTATGACCTATAACCATCTTTTCATCAAGATCGAGGTATCCCAGCCTGCTGGCAATTTCCACGTTGGAGATCATGCTTCTTCCCTGAAAAGAGATCTTCCTGTTGAACTGGGCCGCTGTATTGATAACCTGCTGAACCCTGTGAAGGTTGCTCGCAAAAGCCGAGATAATTATTCTCTGGTTCTTGTGTGATCGAAAGAGGTTCTCCAGGGTATCTCCGATGATGCTTTCTGAGGGGGTAAAGCCCTTCCTTTCTGCATTTGTGGAATCGGAGAGCATAAGCACTACACCCTTCTCCGCAGCTTCTGCAAAGGCGCCGTAATCAGTTACTCTTCCATCCACAGGAGATGGGTCAAGTTTGATGTCCCCCGTATGGACTACCTTACCCATGGGAGTATCTATGGATAATCCCACACCATCAGGAATCGAATGGCACACAGCGAAGAACTTTATAGAAAAGACTCCAGCACTGATTGTTTCTCCAGCCTTTATCTCACGTAGATCCCTTTCATATTCCGGAACTGCTTCTTCCATCTTTCTGTCTATCATGGCAAGGGTAAGCCTGGTACCATAGACAGGTACATCCAGCCTTGGAAGGACAAAGGGTAGACCTCCGATGTGGTCCTCGTGGCCATGAGTAACAAGTATAGCTCTTATCTTTTTTCTATTCTTGAGAAGGTAGGAAATGTCGGGAATTACAAAATCGATACCCAGCATTTCATCATCAGGAAACATGAGGCCTGAATCTATGACAATAATGTCATTCCCGTACTCGAGAACATACATGTTCTTTCCGATCTCACCAACTCCTCCAAGGGGAATAAGTCTGAGAGACCTGTTTCTCCCTCCTGAAGCCGGTTTTCTCTTCTTTCTTTTTCTGTTATCTTTACTGGTACTGTTTACCAAGAACAGTCCTCCTTTAAAAAGTTATCCATTATTTTAACATTAACATCTCTATTTCAAATTTATTTTGCAGTTTTATATTATAAGTTGCCACCACGCACAAAGTCTGATAGAATTCTTGACTACTGATATACAAGTAATTATCAAGGGGGTTCTTTACTTGTCAGAAAACAAGACAAAAACTGACGACTTTGTGTTAATGACCCGGCACGGCTACCAGAAACTGAAGGACGAGCTCGTAAGACTCAGGAGTGAAGGCCGTTCTGAAATAGCCAGGCTCCTGGAAGAAGCCCGTTCCTTCGGGGATATCTCGGAAAACGCAGAATACGCATCCGCAAAGGACGAACAGGCAAAACTCGAGAGCCGTATTCAGTGGCTGGATTACCAGCTGAGCAAGGCAAAGATAATCGAAACCTCGGAAATAGACAACAGCAAGGTTACCATTGGAACTACCATAACTATACAGGACGTCGAAACTTCAAAGGTCTTTGAATATACCATCGTTGGTTCCGAGGAGGCAGACCCTAAGAACAACAAGATATCGTCATCAAGCCCCGTAGGCCAGGCATTGATGGGCAGGTTCATTGGAGAGGAAGTCGCTGCCCAGGTGCCCCGGGGAGAGCGCAGGCTGAAGATAATCGATATAAAAGTTATTTAGGTGCCCAGTTAACAGGGGGACAGCCTTTGCCGTTCCCCTGTTAACTCAGTCTCCATAGGAACTGTCGACAGCACGCGAATCGATGGAGAGATCCGTGTCCGGAAAGGCCTTGATGATAAGCCTCACCGCTGCCCAATCGTCGTTTTCAGAACCAACCAGGTGATCCCTGTACATGAAAATCCATTTCATACAGTCCTTGTCTATAGTAAACCCATAGATCCTTTCATCGAACTGCTCCGTGTAAAGATTATAGGAAGTCCTGAAATTGAAACTGAGATCTTTGTATACAGGAAATTCTAACTGCTGATATGCCATTTCCTTGTCATCATAGTCATCCCACCAGAGAGGAGACCTGCCATAAGTCCATCTCCTGAAGTAAGAGGAACTGAAAGAAAGTGAACTTACAGAATACCTCAATCCGAGGAGAAGGTCCGTAGTCTCCTGAGTTTCGCCGTTGTCATAATCGTAGTAACGATAATTACCTCTCCAGAAGAAAGAGACATTCTCCCCCAGGTTTTCGCCACCTCTCAGATGAAGCCCGAGGGATGTCCTCTCTGCCTGTTTTAGCCTTTCCTCGTAATCTCCCCATGATCCCGAAAGACTCCATTTGGTGCTGGGAGATGCCGGATCGTCCCACCATGGACTTCTTATAGAGAATTCCGGATTCCTCCACAAGGTTGCCTTGTATATCTCCCCAGACCTTCGTATAGTGTCCCTGGGTTCCCGCTGGCTCCATATGAGGCTGCTGGTCCAGCCATTCTTCTGCCATTGAGCTCCCCAGCTTGGACGATATTCTTTTTTCTTTGTATCAGAGTCGAACTCATAGGCCGTCTCTCCAAAAACAGAAAAACCACCTCCGAAGCTTCGGGTGTATCTTCCACTCCATTCAAAACCTTCATCAGACCACTGAAGGAGAGTTAAGTCGATTGTGGAATTATCATCTGGGTAGAAACGCGGCTTTATTCCAAGACCTATACCCTTGTCAGAATCATACACCAATGAAGGCATAAAGGGGTTATGCTCCTTTTTTCGAAGGTCCACTATGTAGTCAAAGGGATAACGGAAAAGCTTGTGTTTTCCCATGTAAACATCGGGGGTTTTTGCTATGACTCGCCTTTCTGGAATTATTACCATCCTGTACGTAACAAGCCGATAATGAGGAGGATCTTCAGGACATGTGGTCATGGTAACATCCTTCCACTGGGCCACAAAGGTGTCCTCATCCTCTTCCCCGGGTTTAGTTCCGTTGATCCATTGTTTTTCTGCTGCGGCAGGTTCAGGAGCTATATCGATCCTTCCGCCATCCATGTAGACGTAACCCCTGTCAGCAGGCATGGTTCCGTAACCTCCATACATAGTCCCTTCTCGTTTCTGAAGGTCGTATTCGAGGGATGTTCCTCTGAGAGTCTCTTTGCCCTGGGATATGATGACAGGTTTGCCAGGTTCTGAATATGCCTTAACTACACTGGTAGTGCTGTCTACATTCATATATGGAGCATTGAGGGTCATGTTCCCTCTCTCAAGCCTGACGTTCCCTTCAGCTGTCCCTGTTCCCGTCTGTTCATCGTAAGTGACCATATCTGCGTCAAGTACTACCTCTTCTTGCTCTTCCTGGCCAGCGCAGGAAGAGACCAGAAGGACAAGCAGAACAAAAAGGACAACAAAAACACTTTTAGCCAGCTTCATTGTTTATCTCCATTCCTGTACCATATTGCCTCTGCATCTCCGGAAACCTTCATTTTTCCCTCAATGACGAACTCTCCCCAGTTACCCTTCAGGTCAAAGCTCGCTGACTCCGAGGTTATTCCCTTCGGGAAGGTCCATATACCTGCCTTTTCGCTGAAAAAAACGATTTCGGCCTTCCAGTCGATCCCGGTTTGGTCCATCAATCCTGTACCTATCGCTTTCTCCATCCTCAGGGAGCTGTCCTTTTCGTTATATTCAGCTTCTGGTGCCCAGGCAGTCCACAAGTTACCGTCTTTTCCGGTCATCTGGATATCCACAGAGTAACCCTTTATTTTTGAATTCGACATTTTAGCAGCCTTTTCGGACCTGAGTTCCCAGATATCCCCGGAGATCTCGCGGTAAAAACTGAGCTTGGAGACCGTAGGTCCCACCTGTTCCTCTTTTTCTACATTGTCTTCAATATTGTCAAGCTGTAAGTCATGGAAAAGCCCATAACCAAGAAATAGAACTATAGCTATAAAAAGGGCGATCAGGATTTTTCTTTTACCAGAGGACACTCCAGCCATTACCTTCCCTTGTCACCTTTATCTTTTTGCTGCTGAGCCCCTGCATAATGCTAAGTTCGCTCTTGCTTGACACAACAGCTGTTTCATCGTCCTCCCAATTATAAGTATAACCATTCATAAGAATCATCCGAAAAGGAGACTGCATGTTATTTCCGGTAAAGACCGATCTCGAAACTCTCTTTTTACTTGATTCCGAAAGCAGAGAATACATTTTCTCGTAATCTCCAGATATCCAGCTCTCAAGAAAAGCCCTTAGAAGAAGGTCCTTACTTTTGTACATGTTTTCTTTTTCTTCTGTATCGCTCTCTTGAACATCTTCTTTTCCTTTTGCCGATGAAACTTTTTCATCTAACCCGCTCTCTTTTGTTTCATTAGAAGCCTCCTGGCTTTCCGTTACTACTTCGGTTTCCTTCTTCTCAGGTTCTGAAACAGAAAGCTTTTCCTGCTCTTTAATATTTCTTTCTGAGGGAGAGATCACTACAACTCCTTCTGTCAGGCCCGGTGAGGGTCTGCCCGATTGAGCCGCGTCCATATCGGAAGAGACTGGATCCGGCTGAATGCCTTCAAAACCCGGAAAATCGAATCGGCCCCCGTCAGCCAGGCCAAGACCTTTTATTACTACCCGGAAGGGCCCCTCCTGGACAGGGAAAAATACCAGTCCCCTTGCATTGTCCTTTACAGGCTTGTCAAAGGATTCGTCATAACTGTCAGGTCCCGTTCTTTTTCCAGCACTATCTACAATGTATATTTTTTCGTCAAAGGACTCAAGCTGAAGGGGAGAACCGGAAAAGGAAGTTATGGAAACAAGCAGTGGTTCCCTTGTCGACATATCAAGTTCCGCCTTGAATGATTTGACATAGGAGTCCCTGTCCTCCCTGGAAACAGCACCTTTCTCTACAGCAAGGTCCGCCCAGGGTCCTGAAAGGTCATCTGTATACCTTACGATCCATACAAAACAGTCATCTCCCCAGTGAAAGGAAGTCCACCTGTCGAGAACAGA
>CAZFJG010000038.1:6525-13971 GCA_964519285.1 uncultured Synergistales bacterium
TCCATACAAAACAGTCATCTCCCCAGTGAAAGGAAGTCCACCTGTCGAGAACAGATGCTACTTCCTGGGCTGGAGACGCGAAAAGACTGGTACATAATGTAAAGAGGAGAACCAGTCCGGTCAAAGATCCAACAAAAATTCTTTTCATACTACCTCCAGATATAACCTGTGTTTAATTATCTTATCATAATTTGTAATCTATTACTGCAGATACTCCGACACCGTGTACCCTTCTGAATCTCTCCAGAGGATTTTCGGAGTCAATGGGGATCAGGATCTCCACTCTGAAACGGTCCTTGAAGGTCACCTCTATCTGGGCGACAGCCTTAGTATTACCTACACCCTCCCCGGAGGGACCAGAAACCTGGGCAGCTCCAATTCTTGTTCCCGTTCCAACGGAAACGATGGGAACCACCTTGGTGTGGGCTTCGGACTTCACTCCCCTATTGAAGGTCACAGTATTGATGAAATCATTGAGAGGTCCTGCTATGGCACTTACAATAAATCCTCCTCCAACTACTCCGATCAGGTCCTTGAGGTCGAGAGCCATGGCACTTCCTGAAAAGATCATTCCAGCTGCAAGGAGAGCTGCCAGAGGTTTTCTCAGGGGCTTCAGGAATTTCACCGGACTTCACCGTCCTCCCTTTCATCGAAGAGATCGTCAGATTCAGGCGTTTTTTCAGTAGTCTCGATCATTCCCTGAAGTCCTGCAGGTACCGGATAGGCATTTATCCTCTGGTCCATGAGGGTCTGCACGAAAAGCTCTGTCCCTTCCGGGACCTCTTTCGCATCTCCCTTTACAAGGAATCCACCAGCAAGACCTACGGGGCCAAGTAAAATTGCTCCCACAAAGCTTGTACCAACAGCTGCCATCTGAGATGCCTCGGCTTTCGCCGCTTCTTCAGCTTCCTTTCCCATCACCAGGTCTATTACTCTGTGATCCAGAGGATAAAGACTGTCAAAACTGATTTTTATCTCGGAAGAACGACCAAAGCTCCTCGGTTTCTTCACCTCGGCAATTTCTGCTTTTATAATGCTTCCGCCAGGTGCAACGAGGTTATTTCCTATCACAAGATCCTCAGCAAGTGCCATTTTGACTTCATCGCCTACCCTCGCATCCGCTGGAGAAAGAGTCTCAAGAAATTCGGCTTTCATTACAGAATCTGCTGGAACCTGTACTTCCGCCATGGTAACGTTCTCCGAAAGAAGTAGACCCAGAAGTCTTTCCAGCCTCATGGCAAGGGCTTTATTCTCCTGAGTCCCTCCTTCGAGTGTCTTTTCAAGGTCAGCTACCCTGGTATCTATAGGCTGGAAGGCGTGAACCTTCTGCCCGAGAGCCCACTCGGCAACTCCCAGTTTGAAAAGCATGGAAGGCTGATTGGGATCTCCCTTTTCAATAAAGTTCAAAAGCGCATTCTGCCTGTCGGCAATGCTGCCGGGCAGTTCTCTTCCAAAAAGGGAAGATTCGGCATTGCTGAGCCGATCGATAAGACCTCCCGTCCTGATCTGGCCGTAAAGAAGTTCTTCCACCCTGTCCATTACCTGGAGAGTTGAGGGTGTCTGGTCCTGGTCTGCTGCAAAAGCAGAAAAAGAGGCAAAAAGTACAAAGATCAAAACCGTTAAACTTATCATAGTAATTCTTTTCATGACAAATTCCTCCTTAAGGAATGGGATGATCCCGCTCAAGAGCCGCTTTGACGAACCCACCAAAAAGGGGATGGGATCTTACCGGTCTTGACCGGAACTCCGGATGGAACTGAACACCAATAAACCATGGATGCTCCTTCAATTCTATTATCTCCACAAGTCCAAGTTCAGGATTGATACCTGAAAAGATCATACCTGCCTCTTGAAATCTTTCAAGATATAGATTGTTGAATTCATATCTGTGCCTGTGTCTTTCTCTTACCCCTTCAGTATTATACAGGTCTCTTGCCCTTGTGTTGCTTTCAAGTCTGCAGTTATAGGAACCAAGTCTCATAGTACCACCCATTGTATCAATTTTTTCCTGATCTTCCATCAGATGAATTACCGGATTGGGTGTTCCCGGATCCATTTCGGTACTGTTGGAACCAGAAAGACCACAAACGTTCCTTGCAAACTCCACCACTGCCACCTGCATTCCAAGACAAAGGCCCAGATAGGGAATTTTTTCTTCCCTTGCATACCTGGCTGCCATTATTTTACCCTCAAATCCCCTGTAGCCGAAACCGCCTGGGATTAGAACTCCATCAACTCCATTGAGCAGATTTCCCGCTCCCTTTTCCTCGATGTTTTCAGCTTCCACAAATCTTATCCTGACCCTTGCCCACTCGTTTATCCCTGCGTGATAGAGAGCCTCAACTACGCTCAGGTAGGCATCCTTGTTGTCCAGATACTTGCCCACCATGGCTATTTCGATTTCTCTTGAGGGCTCGCAGAATCCTTTGACAACTTTACGCCAGTCGGAAATGTCAGGTTCAACCTCCATTGGTATCCGGAGTTTTTTCAGGACGAAACTGTCTACTCCCTGGCTGAAAAGACTAACAGGCACATTGTATATGGTGGATTCGTCGAGAGCCTCTACGACGGCATCTTTCGAGACACTGCAAAAAAGAGCTATCTTTTCCTTTATGTCCTCGCTTACAGGATAATGGGACCTGCATACTATCATATCGGGCTGAATTCCTATCCTTCGCAATTCCTGCACACTGTGCTGGGTGGGTTTTGTCTTCATCTCTCCGGCTGCTTCAAGGTACGGAACAAGGGTTACATGACAGTAGAGAACATTTTCCCTTCCGACTCTCGATGATATCTGTCTAATGGCCTCAAGAAATGGCTGTCCCTCTATGTCTCCAACGGTACCTCCAATTTCTGCTATAACAATGTCACAACCATCTCCTGCTGCAATTATCCTATCCTGTATCTCTGTAGTTATATGAGGTATGACCTGTACGGTGGCTCCAAGGTATATCCCCTTTCTTTCCTTCGCTATTACAGATGAATATATCTGGCCTGTTGTTATATTGTTCAGAGACGACAGAGATTCGTCAATAAAACGTTCGTAGTGACCAAGATCAAGGTCTGTCTCTGCTCCATCATCTGTGACGAACACTTCTCCGTGCTGAAAGGGGTTCATTGTACCTGCATCGACGTTTATGTAAGGATCCATTTTCAGAATGGAAACCTTCATTCCCCGTTTTTTCAGCAGGACGCCAAGAGAAGCTGCAGTTAATCCCTTACCAAGGGATGAAACAACTCCACCAGTTACGAATATATACTTTCTCATTCCATTCTCACCTGCTCATTCGTAATATATGTTTACTTCAAGATATTATCAAAACAAATCAAAAAGGCTGCCCCGTCGGAGACAGCCCTTTTTGCTATTTTACGTTCTTATTTTTGTCACAGAACACTCAGAGGATTGATGGGTTTGTTGTTCCTTCTGACCTCGAAGTGAAGATGAGGTCCTGTGGTCCTACCCGAGGATCCCACCTTGGCGATGGCCTGCCCTGATGATACCCGGTGTCCCTTTCGAACGAGAAGACTGCTACAATGTGCATAAAGGGTAGAATAACCGTTGCCGTGGTTAATTACTACCACCCTTCCATAACCGCCCATCCATCCGGAATAGGCAACCCTGCCGCTTTTGGCAGCACGGATGATCCTTCCCGTATTACCCTTGATATCTATGCCTGTATGGAAATTACGTTTCCTTGTTATGGGATGCCGTCTCCATCCAAAGGGGCTGTTGATCTTTCCTGCTACGGGCCATCGGAATCCCTGAGAACGACTTGAGCTTCTGCCGTCACTAAGGTTGAATACAGACGAAGCCGGTGTAGCTCCAGGAACAAAGATCTTCATGTCAACCTGTAGGGAGTCAAGATCGAGATCCGGATTGGCTTTTCCGATCCTCTCCGTTTCAGTCTTGTATTTTTTTGCTATGGCAGCAAGGGTATCACCTTTTTTAACCTTGTGGAAAAGACCGTCCTGGTTGGGGACTGTGAGCTTTGTTCCCGGTTTCAGGTAGTCCGGGTCTTTCAAGGCATTACAGGCAAAAAGAGTATCAATACTTATACTCAGTTTGTTTGAAATAGACCAGAGGCTGTCCCCTTCCTGTACCCTGTACTCGGAAACCTCGACGGGATCAACCCTGTTGAGCCTCTCCAGCTCCTCGGCCTTTCTTCTCTCAAGCTCGGCTAAGGTGTCATCTATCTGGTCAGGAGACCTGGGTATTAGAAGAACCTGTCCTTCCTTCAGGTAATCCGGGTTTTTAAGACTGTTGGCCTTTGCGATCTGTTCCGGAGTGAGAGGTTCATTTCTGCAGATATCAGTAAGGGTCTCACCGGAACCTACCTGATATTCGAACCAGCACACCGATTGTTCCTCAAGGATCAGGTCGCTCTCTTCGGGGTCGACATCCGAAGAGGCTTCTTCGGCTTCCGGCAGGCTCTCTTCTTCATCTGAGACTCTGATCTCCTCGAGGTAGAGTCCTAATTCGGACATTCCATTAATTTCTGTTGTGTTTTTAATATCCTTTTTTACGGGATCCTTTTCTTCCGGGGCTTTCTGTTCCTGAAGAACTACCTTTTCCTCTCTGAAAGAGGGAGCAGGCAGGGGGCCTATTCCGTTGAGCTCTTCTGATTCCAGAGCTACATATGGACCGTAATCGTTATATACATCTCCAGGCATTTCGATCACTACAAAACCTGAACCTGGAGTTGAATTAAAGTTTCCTGCGATATCCGGATCTGATCCACTATACCTCAGGATCCCTTCCGCTTTGTTTAAACATGCTACAGATAGAAAAGCAGTTGTAACAAGCATTACAGCGATAATGATCAGGAATCCGGCTCTGCCCGGGAAACGTCCGTCGATCTTGTGCGGAAATCTGCGCAAATAATTCCCTCCCTGCTTTTCGACATTACAAAAGTTCATGAATTTTTGAAAAAGTCAATACAAACCCGAATTATTATAACTGATTTTTTCGTATATACCAAGGATCTGCTCAGGATTTTCGAATTGACTTAAGGAATTCTTCATTGTTTCTGGATTTTTTGATCTTGTCTATTATCAGGTTCAGAGCACCAGTTTCATCCACGTTCATGATCCTTCTACGGAGGAGCCACAATCTCTCCAGATCTTCCTCTCCTATAAGAAGCTCTTCACGTCTTGTTCCGGACCTCGTTATATCCATAGCCGGGAACACTCTCTGCTCTGAAAGTTTTCTCGAAAGATGAAGTTCCATGTTGCCTGTTCCCTTGAATTCCTCGTAAATTACGTCGTCCATTCTGCTGCCAGTATCTACAAGGGCTGTTCCTACGATGGTAAGACTTCCGCCTTCTTCGATATTTCTTGCAGCTCCAAAGAACCTCTTCGGGAAATACAATGCTGCCGGGTCCATACCCCCGGAAAGGGTCCTTCCCGAAGGAGGCACTACAAGGTTTGAAGCCCTTGCCAGCCTTGTGATCGAATCCAGCAGGAGAACTACGTCCTTGCCGACTTCAACGAGCCTTTTGGCTTTTTCAAGTGAAAGGTTTGCCACCCTGAGATGTTCCTCTGCAGGCCTGTCGAAGGTCGAAGCTATAATCTCCCCGTCCACAGATCGTGCAATATCAGTAACCTCTTCGGGCCTTTCGTCAATCAGCAGGACCATCAGGATTACCTCCGGATGGTTCGTGGTGATACCGTGGGCAATGTTCTTCAGCAGCGTAGTCTTTCCAGCCTTCGGCGGGGATACAAGAAGTGCCCTCTGTCCTTTTCCGATGGGAGCGAAAAGATCTACAAGCCTGTTGGATATCTCCTTTGAAGGTGTCTCAAGTTTCATGCGTTCATCAGGAAATATGGGAGTGAGCTGTCCAAAATGTGCTCTTCTTCTGGCCTTTTCAGGATCCGAAAAATTCACCATTTCCACCCTGAGAAGAGCCTCATAGTGTTCCTGGTCCTTGGGCTGTCTGACCAGGCCCCAGACTACATCTCCGTTGCGCAGGCCAAACCTTCTTATCTGTGAAGCTGAAACGTAGATATCGTTGTCACTTGGAAGCAGTCCCTCCGGTCTGAGAAATCCGTACCCATCGCCCAGGGTCTCCAGAGTTCCTCCACCAAATCGGTATTTCATGTTTTCCGCCTGTTTTTTCAAAAGGGCAAGGATCAGGTTGTCCTTTCTCATTGCACTCGCGCCGTTGACTCCGAGTTCCCTCGCTATGCGCCTGAGTTCGCTCAGGATAAGTCCTGAAAGTTTGGTGTAAGAGTACCGCGGTTTGGGAACTGTTCTGGTCTCCTGTAAATTGTTGCCGTTGCCGTTATTGCCAGCCGAAGGCTGATCTGTCTTTTTTACAGTTTCATTTGCCGTTCCATTTCCTGTGTTCTCTGTAGTTCCTTCTGTCTTTGTGTCAGTCATGACCTACTTTTATATACCTCCCAATCGGCAAGAAACTTTTCCATTCCCCTGTCCGTAAGCGGATGCTGGAAAAGCTGTTTCAAAACTTTGAAGGGCACTGTTGCAACGTCCGCCCCTGCAAGGGCACATGCGGAAACATGGCCCGGATTCCTGATACTTGCAGCAAGCACATTCGTCCGAATATCCTGAAGAGCGAACATTTCGGCAATATCAGCTACAAGACCCACTCCGTCCTCACCAATATCATCTAGCCTTCCTATAAAAGGACTGACATAGGTAGCTCCCGCCGCAGCGGCAAGCAGGGCCTGCTGGGGAGAGAATACGAGTGTAACGTTAACAGGTATGCCGTCATCGGAGAGTATCCTGGCAGCACCCATTCCTTCAGGTGTCATGGGAACCTTGACCACAATATTCGTAGAGATAGTGGCAAGGGCCCTTCCTTCTTTGACCATACCCTCCGTATCGAGGGCTATTACCTCCGCACTGATGGGTCCGTTGACAATGGAGGTTATTTCACTGATATGGTCCTCAAATTTCACGTTTCCTTCCCTGGAGACCAGTGAAGGATTTGTCGTTACGCCCGAGACAACGCCCCATGAAGCTGCTTCGCGCAGCTCATCAAGGTTGGCAGTATCGAGGAAGAAGATCATGATACATACTTCCTTTCTTCTTTTATATTTATGCTTCCCTTTTATATATGGAAAAGTTCAAGGTAGTGAGATTTCTGCCGTTCAGTTCTATTCGAACCCTGTAATCTCCTCTCGGTAAAGGATAACCATCCTCCCGAAGAAGACAGAGGGTCTTTTTCCCCGACGTTGAAGATATATCCACAGTTTCCCTGAAAACCAGACTGTCCCTGAAGTACCAGTAAAGGAAAAGTTCGCAGGATTCGTATTCCGTACAGTACTCAAACCAGAGACAGATCTGCCGGGTGCCGTAATCAAAATTACTGGCCACTCCAGAGGGTTTATAGTTCTCGTCCACTTCATCACATACTACTGCCCTGTTGAAAATGAAAGAAGTGGATTCTGTTCTGAAAACGGTCCACAATGCAAAAGTGGACACAA
>CAZFJG010000039.1:0-13709 GCA_964519285.1 uncultured Synergistales bacterium
AGCATAACTGGCGCAATCTGTTAATTCTTAACGGCAGAATTTACACGGGTATCGGTGACAGCGGGAATATAAATATTGAGACCAAATCTAAAAGGCAGAAGATCTGGTCCTTTAATATTGACGGCAAGGACAAGAAGCTTTTCTGCTCCGGCATCAGAAACACGGAAAAACTGGTTGTAAGGCCCGGCACGGATGAAATTTGGGGGATGGATCACGGTAGTGACCGGTTCGGACGTGAACTCGGCGAAAACCGAGGCATGCAGCCCGTTACCAACATGTTCCCTCCTGAAGAGATGAATCATTATGTGGAAGGCGGATTCTACGGCCATCCTTTTATTGAGGGGAACAATATGCCACGCTATGAGTACATGAATAGAGATGACATTCTTGAATTAGCCCAGAGAAATATAGGCCCGGAATGGGAAGGAGGAGCTCACTGGGCTTCCAACGGAATGATGTTTTACACTGGAGATCAATTCCCAGGGGAAAATAAAGGTGATGCTTTTGTCGCTTATCACGGTTCATGGAACCGAGAACCTAAAGCAGGATACCAGGTTACAAGAGTACTCTTTGAAGATGGCCATCCCTACGGGGAACTCCCCTATGTCAATTTTTTAACCGAAGATAAGATCGTTTTGGGAAGACCTGTTGATGTTATTCAGGAACCGGACGGTTCTATCCTGATAAGTGAGGACGGCGGAAGGTCCGTTGATGGTTACAGAATGAACAAAATATACAGACTGAAATATGTCGGAAAGTAGGGAGATTGAACTGCCCCCTGTTTAAGGTACATTTTCTATGCAATATTTTTCATATATAGCCTAATGTTGTTACTGTATCAATCACGCATATATATGCACATTTTCGATTGCTACAACCTGCTTATGATCTGTAGATACCAGTCTGTATTGAAGACTTCAGCGTCGCTGAACCTGATCTTCATTGCCACTCCCCTTCCCTGATGTTATTTCTTCTATTGCTGTTGGTTTGAAAAGAGATACCTGGAGTAATGTCTTGAAAAAATAGCTTACAGGGGTGATACTATTAAATAATCATGATTTAAACATTGGCTGCCTGTTTGTGATCCGGATAGTTATTATTGTAGAAATGTTTATCATTTCTGCGATCACAGAAGATGAACTGATCAAACGTTTCAGAGTCAAATTTTTATATGGCGTCAGATGATATGGAGGTAAGAAAATGAGTAAAAACAGAATGTTACTGTTGCTCTTCTTAGTCGCTTTCCTGACAATAACGTTCACGGGACAAGGCCTTTTTTCAGTAAAGGGGGCTGAGGGTACATCCTTGCCAGATGAGAACATCTCGGAGTTGATGGAAAAGGCAGAACAGGGAGATGAAGATGCCCAAGTCAATCTCGGCATTATGTATAAATATGGCCAGGGCGTTCCCAAGAACTACTCCAAAGCTGTAAAGTTTTTAAGTCTGGCTGCAAAGCGAGGAGAGGCAAAAGCCCAATTTCATATTGGTACATTATACGACTTTGGCCGTGGCGTTCCCAAGAACTATTCAGAAGCTTTGAAGTGGTATCAAATGGCTGCTGATCAGGGACATGCAGGTGCCCAGTACAATCTCGGCATTATGTACGCCAATGGGCAAGGTGTTCCCAAAAACATTTCAGAAGCTGCAAAATTTTTCCGCATGGCTGCAGAACAGGGAGATGCAGGAGCTCAGAACAATATCGGTTTTATGTATGAACAAGGCCAGGGCGTTACCCAGGACTACTCAGAAGCCATGAAGTGGTACCGCAGGGCCGCAGAACAGGGATTTGCAAGGGCCCAGTACAATCTCGGCGTTATGTATGCCAATGGACAAGGTGTTCCACCGAACTACTCAGAAGCTTTGAAGTGGTATCACATGGCTGCTGATCAGGGGCATTCAAGGGCCCAGTACAATATCGGCACTATGTACGACAATGGGCAAGGTGTTCCACAGAACTACTCAAAAGCATTGAAGTGGTATCGCATGGCTGCTGATCAGGGACATACAAGGGCCCAGAACAATATCGGCTTTATGTATGAACAAGGCCAGGGCGTTACCCAGGACTACTCAGAAGCCATGAAGTGGTACCGCAGGGCCGCAGAACAGGGATTTGCAAGGGCCCAGTACAATCTCGGCGTTATGTATGCCAATGGGCAAGGTGTTCCCCAAAACTACTCAGAAGCTTTGAAGTGGTACCGCAAGGCGGCAGAACAGGGAATTGCAGAGGCCAGGTACAATCTCGGCGTTATGTATGCAAATGGTCAAGGTGTTCCTCAGAACTACTCAAAAGCTGCAAATTTGTTTCACATGGCTGCAGAAAAGGGACATGCAGGTTCCCAAAACAATATCGGCCTTATGTATGAAAAAGGCCAGGGTGTTACCCAGAACAATAAGATTGCCTACATATGGTTTAGCTTAGCAGCTACAAACTCTTCCGGGGAATTACAAAATAATGCTGCAGAAGCAAGAGATAGAGTAGCAAAAAAACTCACACCAGAACAACTTCGAAAGGCCCAGAAGAACGTCAACGAGAGGAAGCCGAAAAAACAAAACTGACATAATTCATTGCTTTGAGATAATGTAGCATATCTGGTAGAAGAAGAATAAATTCTGTCTTCGAAAATTGTAAAAGATCCACTATAAAACATACAGGTCCCATACCCATTCTCTACTGAAAACGGTATGGGATCTGCTATCCTGGCACTCACATCTTCACAATATCTTTGATATGCATGGTAAGAAAGTAAATATCCGTATTCGCTTTCAATTCCCTGTACATAGGCAAAGAACAGCCAGAAACCGTATTTCTGCTTCTCCCCTTACAGAATGTACCATTTTATATTGACATTCGGACTACAAAACTAGAAGAATTTCTGCTCTCATCTAAGGACTCTTTATAGTACAACCACAACAAAAAAACAGATAAGGACATCGAAGAAATTGATAAAAGAGAGGAACAATATTTATCCAACAATAGCGAAGAAATGGAACATGGAAATCAAAAACTGGAAATCGCCCTGAGCTTCTTTACAATAAAATTCAAAGGGCGATTCCCAGAGTAAGGTATTACTATTTAAACAATAATATGTACAGTTTCGCCTGAAATTTTCCTGTCCCCTGACTGTGGAAATCTATGTATCATTTGATATCAGGTGGCTTATATACTTATTACAAACTTTTTTCTAAGAACTATCAGGGTTTAACTAATTCCACTCTTCGATTAAAAGCTCTACCCTTTTCAGATTCATTGGAAGCTTCAGGAGCTAAAAACGCTATTCCTTTGGCTTTAAGTCTTTCCGACTCAATGTCGTACTCATTAATTAAAGCTTTTACCACTGCTTCTGCTCTTCTGGTGGAGAGATCCATATTGAATTCCAGGCTTCCCTGACTGTCGGTGTGACCAACCACATACAATTTAATATCCGGTTTTTGATTTAGAAAATCAGCAATTTTTGTCAGTGCTTCTTCTGATTCCAATTTTAGCACTGCCTTACCGGTATCGAAATAGATATTATGAATAGAAACAGAACCTTTTTTCTCAATTTCTCTGGCAATATTGTCAAGATTGACTTCAATCAGATCTTCTGCAGGAGAAGCAACTTCTATAATATCAACCTGAATCCCAACCCTTTTATTATTTCTTGTTGTAATAAATGATACATAAATATCACCATAGTCTTCGCTTTTTTCTTCAATTAATTCTGCAGAAAGATAGCGAAAATCTTCTTGGGTAATAGTTAACCTGTGAGCATCACCTGGTGGCAAAGGATTAATATCACGATACAACTGAACAGTCCAATGCCCGGTAAGCTCTTCTTCAGTACCGGAGAATATGATATCAAAACCAGCCTCTTCCAGGGCAGATTTATAATTATTGTATATTTCCAAAGTTGAAGTATCTGCAGGAGCTTCATAAGTTATCCTGGTTATATCCCCCACGATTAAACTGCTGTCTAAACGTTCACCATCTTCATTTTTCTCACCGATATCTTTCCCGGTAGGAAAAATATATTCGTCAGATTTTCTTGTATCATAATGTCTAATTATTGATCCAGGGAAACGAGTAATCAAAGGATGATCTTTAGATCCTTCGATATCTTTTTCATGAGTAGCACCTGATACAGCTGAATCATCTTTCTCAATTTCTCTGGCAATATTGTCAAGATTGACTTCAATCAGATCTTCTGCAGGAGAAGCAACTTCTATAATATCAACCTGAATCCCAACCCTTTTATTATTTCTTGTTGTAATAAATGATACATAAATATCACCATAGTCTTCGCTTTTTTCTTCAATTAATTCTGCAGAAAGATAGCGAAAATCTTCTTGGGTAATAGTTAACCTGTGAGCATCACCTGGTGGCAAAGGATTAATATCACGATACAACTGAACAGTCCAATGCCCGGTAAGCTCTTCTTCAGTACCGGAGAATATGATATCAAAACCAGCCTCTTCCAGGGCAGATTTATAATTATTGTATATTTCCAAAGTTGAAGTATCTGCAGGAGCTTCATAAGTTATCCTGGTTATATCCCCCACGATTAAACTGCTGTCTAAACGTTCACCATCTTCATTTTTCTCACCGATATCTTTCCCGGTAGGAAAAATATATTCGTCAGATTTTCTTGTATCATAATGTCTAATTATTGATCCAGGGAAACGAGTAATCAAAGGATGATCTTTAGATCCTTCGATATCTTTTTCATGAGTAGCACCTGATACAGCTGTTGGCGCGGTAATCAATAATATCGCAACCAAAATAAACAATAAAAACCTGCTATTTTTAAACATTTTTTCTCCTTCCTTATCAAATTTTTCTTTACGTAGCTATTGCTATAAAATATTATTTTAAAATCTCAGTCCCAGTAGCTATTAGTTTGCTGGTCAAAAAATATTATCACCCATTAAAAATCGCAGATGCTGGAATTTAAAGTTCTTACCCTTTGCATTATTTATTTCGGAGCTATTAATTCATTCACAGAATATAACAGCTCCGAAATTAACACAAACTCCATTTATTAATACAAAGGCTCTTCCAGAAATGCTATTTGATAACATCCTCGATCTCTTCGATCGAAATATCATCTGCTAATGACAAAAGTTCTTCTTCATTCTCAACGTGGCTAGTTTCAAATACTGCCAATGCATTATTTTGAACCGCTATTGCCAGAGTCCCTCTTGAACCATCTTTTTTTAGATTCAGCAAAGTTTTTTTCCCGGCGATCTCTGTAGTCCTGGTTACGCTTTCCTCGGTTTCGACATTAAGCTGTTGGAGATTATGAAATTTTTGTATTTCAGGAGCACTTGATCCCACTACAACGAAGAAATTAATGTGGTTACTCCCATTTCCATATCTTTGATTTACCACAGACCAATGCTGTCCCGAAGTTTCCATATTTGCACCATCAGGTTCTCCTGTTTTCGACATTTCGTTAATACTGTCCGGAAGAACAGGAATCAACTCTTTATAATCATAATCTGCTGCTACAACCACACTCGCAGTAAAAAGAATAAAGCATATTACCAACATTATCGTCTTGAACCTTAAACTCATTTTTGCACCTCCAGTAAATTTAGTGAGCATTTAATAATTTTACAATTTGCTCTTTAGCCCTTAAACAAAAAGGTTTTAGATAATACTCCATTTTAAATTTCTCGGTTTCAGGAAAAGTAAGGAGTAAAAAAACATGCACACCTTAAGAAGTTTTTATCAGGATTACCAGGAAGTTAAGAAGAAAAATTTAATACCCTTTATGACAACAACTTTCTCCATAAACACTAATTAGAACAGATCTAAACCTAAAAAACGCAAATAATCTTTTTCTGCATAAATAGAACTATTTAGGAACTCAGTAATATCATAATTTTCCAAAATATATTATCTACAGTATTAGGCTAAACCGTTAACTATTTCATGTCAACACAAAAAAACAGAATACAGGATACTGCATACATAAAAACCAGTACCGGACATAGATGTAACAGGAATCGAGTGTCAATTGTATTGGTTCAGGAATGCCTATTCCTTCCTGGATCAGTTCAAGTTTGCCTCCGATGGACACTTGTAGAAAATGTTTTCTTAAAATCAGAAATGGTGATTGAACATGTCTCTGAAAAGAAACTTTTACGGGGTAAAAACCTTCTTCTCCAAAAAAATGAACCAAAGGGCCTTTGCCCTTATCTGGATCCCTGGAGACGTCAAATTAAACATATGCCCAATATAAAAATAACCTCCCGTTCTTATACAAACAGGAGGTTTTCTTGATCGACGTTCTCGCGTTTTTAGCTCTTTACTTTCACGCGTTAAAAAACCTATATTATTCTGAATCTGCAAGTCTTTGCATCAAGTGGCGCGCCGGACAGGAGTCGAACCCGTGACCTGCGGTTCCGTAGACCGCCGCTCTATCCATCTGAGCTACCGGCGCACTCTTTATAAAAATGGCGGTGGGTGAGGGATTCGAACCCTCGAAGGAGGTTTGTGCCCCCTTACTCGCTTAGCAGGCGAGCGCCTTCGACCTACTCGGCCAACCCACCGGGTCAAACGCGGGCTCTATTCTATTCCAAGACTTGCAAACGTGTCAATAGCACAGTTGATGATAACAAGCACTGAAAAAAGTTTCAACCTCAAATCCCGAAAAATCCCGAATTTTATTCAGAAATTTCCTGAGAATCAGATCCCTTTACACTGACATCATCTATTTTTACGGGAGTAAAGATCTTCTGATCGAGGATCTCGATATTTACACTCTGCTTGAGCTCATCCAGATAGCCCTGTCTTGCCTTGCCTTCTTTCTGTGAGACAAGCATCTGACGAACATCTCCACTTACTTCTCCGTAAGGAATATCTTTGGAATTGACAAATCCCCTGTTGATAAAGACTGCATAATCTTTACTTGAAACCTGGATCACATCGCTGACTTCAAGGATCCCCAGTCTGGAGAGGGGCTCAAGACTGTCAACGAACCTTTTTTCCGGTATAAGCACTCTCTGATCGTAAGGAACAACCTGTCCTAAATCTTCGGATTCTACCTGGGCAAGTGCATCATCCCAGGATACATTATTGTCCAGAAGGTATTTAACGTGCTCTGCTGCTTTCTTTGAACTGAATTCCGCTACGTTAAACTCTGCTCCAGGTGGCTGGGTAAAGAAAAGGCCCTTCGTTTCTTCGTAAAATTTTTCCATCTCTTCTTCTGTAACGTTTATATCCATTGTCGCTGATTCAAGAAGCTGCATCTGGGCCAGCTGATCGGAAATATTTTTCCTGAGGTCTTTCATGTTTATTTCGTTTCTATCCATATACTGCTGAAAAGCTTCCTTTGTAGGGAACTGTTCCTCTATCGTGGCTATCTGAGCATCGATCTCTTCCTCGGGAATCTTGATGTCCAGTTCTTCCACTTTTTTCTCAAGGGCAAGGCTTATTGCCATATTATCAAGGACCTGTCTATAAACCTGGGGGACGTCCCTTGAAGTTACATCCTTAATATCCGCTCTCTGGACATAATCTCTTACGTTCCTGGCCAGAGTTGACATCATAACTTTTTTGCCATCGATCTTTGCTACTGCATAGTCTTCGTTGCCTCCGCCTCCCTGACCCCGGCTTCCAAAACCATAATAGCCAAGGATCGACAAACTAAAGACAACAACAATTATTAACATTATCCATCTAACATTTTTTCGTAACGCTCTCATTACCAAGGATATCGTCCTCCCTCTTGTTTACGTGCTCCGGTTCGATATTGTACCATACCACAAATTTCTTGAAAGACTTTTGTTGTCAATCTATACTTCTGCAAGACTTTTCCCAGTTTTGGATTCAACCCTGAGAGGTACCTCAAGCTCAATTACATTCTCCATAACCCTGCAAAGCCTTTTTTCAACCTCTTCCCGGTTTTTCACGTTACACTCACATATCAGTGAATCATGAACCTGAAGGATCAGGTTGACATCGGTATCCTTACTGAATTCAAGGGAAAAATCCACCATGGCTTTTCTGGCTATGTCCGCAGCTGTTCCCTGTATTGGTGAATTTATGGCTACTCTTCTAAGTGCACCACTGTCCCTTCCGTTAACTGTGGTTACTTCACGGAGGGGACGGATCCTGCCAATAAGTGTTTTCGTATAGCCCCGCTCTTTTGCCTCTTCGTAGGTTCTGTCCATGTAATCCCTGACACCTGGAAGGGTATTGAAATATTTTTCTACTATTCCTGATGCCTCCACCCTTCCTATTCCCAGCCTCTGGGCAAGTCCAAAGGAACTCATCCCGTAGAGGAGCCCAAAATTAACCATCTTGGCAAATCTGCGTAGTTCCTGTGTTACCAGTTCCGGTTCAATGTTGAACACCCAGGATGCCGTCTCACTGTGGATGTCCCTGTCCTGTGAGAAAGCCTCTATGAGCTTTTCTTCTCCGCTCAGGTGTGCCAGAACCCTCAACTCCACCTGTGAATAGTCTGCGCCGACGAAACACCTCCCGGGGCCATGAGGGACAAATCCTTCCTTCAGCTTACGGGACCATGTCCCGTAGGCCGGAAGATTCTGCATATTGGGATCCCGACTGCTGAGTCTGCCTGTTCCTGTAGTTGCCGACTCGAATCTGCTGTGGATCGATCCTGTCTCCGGATTCACAGCCTTGATAATGGGCTGAACAAAGCCGGACAACATCTTGGATATCTCACGATGTTCCAGAATGAGTGAAGGTACTGTTCCAGAAGGTTCGGGCAGAGCAGAAAGGTCTTCCAGAACCTGGACGTTGGTGGAATATCCTGTTTTGGTTTTTTTCCTTGCAGGTAATCCAAGATGTTCGAAAAGAAGCCATCCTACCTGTTTTGGGGAATTAAGGTTGACCGAAGCTCCCGCCTCTTCCTCAATGTGAGTTACGATCTCCCCCAGTCTTTCGTGGAGTTCTTCCCCCAGTTCTTCGAACCTGCCTGTATCTATTCCTATTCCATAGTTCTCCATTTCCAGAATCACTGGAATGAGGGGCAGTTCGAGATTTTTCATGAGATCAGACATTCCCATGTTTTCTATCTGTTCATCCATTGCAGCCCTCGACTCAAGAAGCTTTATTGAGAGATCTGCAGGGGATAGATTTCTACCTTCGATTGAAGGAAGATCATGGGGAGAAAGGTCAGGATGCAGCAGGTAATGAGCTGTTGTATAATCCCAGACATTTTCAGGATCGGTTACAGGATCGTTCAGTGTACTGGCAAGAAGTTTGTAGTTTTCGGTTATGATCTTTCTGTCCTTAAGGCATTTCAGGGCATCTGATACTGCTGATGAAGAGAGATCTTTTTGCCAGTAATGGCCATCCAGGTCCATAATAATTATGCTTTCATTTACTTCCTTGTGTTTTTCATCCTTTACCTTGACCAGGCAGGCAAGTTCCATTTTTTTGCAAAGTTCTTCAAGAGTACTTTCTTCTGCGGTTATACCGGGGACATCTTTACTGTCTGGGCTTTCTCCGGTCAACTCTGCGGGATCGATATTCCAGAACTTGAGTGTTCGCTCGAGTATCTGCGAAAGCCCAAGCTCATTACACATCTTTGAAAATAGTTTTATGTCGGGATCTTTTGTTCCTATCTCTTCGTCACAAAGGGATATATCCGTCTTAAGATAGATAAGATCCCTGCTTGTGTAGGCCTGGGAAATATTATCCTTTATTTTCTTTGACAGACTTTTTCCAAGTTCTTCTGCATTCTTTTCTATCTCCTCAAGGGTTGAATATTCAGAGATAAGTCTGGAGGCTGTCTTTTTCCCCACTCCAGGAACTCCGGGTATGTTGTCAACCTTATCTCCAAGAAGAGCGAGGTAGTCAGGCATATATTCAGGCTGGAACCCGTATTCTTCCTCAAAGGCTTTTCTGTCATATACCTTGAAGCTGCTGATCCCTTTCTGCGGCTTGACAATTTTTATACCCTTCGCGAGCATCTGCATCAGGTCCTTATCGGAGGAAAGGGCCAAAACATCCCTGCCCTTTGTTGCATACTGTATCGCTGTGGAAGCGATTACATCGTCAGCTTCCACTCCTTCCTTTACAGCCACAGAACTGCCAAAGGCTTCGAGCATTTTCCTGAGGATCGGCAGCTGTTCTTTGAAATCTTCAGGTGTTGGTGTACGTCCCTTCTTGTAGTCGTCATATGCTTCGTGTCTGAACGTAGGGCCTTTCGCATCGAAAAGGACCACAATCTCCTTTACGTCCCACTCCCTGCTTATCTTGAGCATCATATTGAAAAAGCCTGTAATGGCATTCGTCGGGGTTCCATCTGCTGCGTTAAGGGCAGGCAGGGCATAAAAAGATCTGTAGGCCATTGCATGTCCGTCTATGAGCAGTATATTTTCCTCAGCCAGGAGGACCAACTCCTTTCCTTTATCCGGGTTTAAGTTATAATAACCCGGCAGATAATTATTTATTGTACCTTTTGGATCATTTGTTGGAAACAGCGTACATATTATAGGCTATTGCTAAAATAAAAGTCAGCAAGGAGGAAATAAAATGTCACAGGAAGTAAGAGTTAGATTTGCTCCAAGTCCTACAGGAGCCCTGCACATCGGAGGTGGTCATACTGCCCTTTTCAACTGGCTCTGGGCCAGACATAACAACGGTAAATTTATTCTCAGGATAGAAGATACCGACAGGGAGAGGTCTACCGCTGAATACGAGGACACAATAATGAGGGGACTGGAATGGCTTGGGCTCGACTGGGATGAAGGCCCCCGCACCGGAGGAGATTACGGACCGTACAGGCAGTCTGAAAGACTTGATATATACCATAAATATGCAGAACAGCTTGTTGAGGAAGGCAAGGCCTACAGGGAAGGATCTGCAATAATCTGTTCGGTGCCTGAAGGCATAAAACTGAGTTTTGACGACATGGTATACGGTCATATTGAAATGATGAGCGAGACACTGAAAGACATCGTCCTTATAAAAAGCGATGGCATGCCAACTTACAACTACGCTGTTGTTATAGACGACCACACAATGAACATCAATTGCGTTATAAGGGGCGAGGACCACATATCAAACACACCTAAACAGCTCCTGCTTTACAGGGCCTTTGGCTGGGAAATACCGAACTTCGCTCACCTGCCTATGATCCTTGGACATGACAAGAAAAAACTGTCAAAAAGACACGGGGCAACCAGCGTCTACGAGTACCGTGACCAGGGATTCATACCAGAAGGAATGTTCAACTTCCTGGCCATTCTGGGATGGTATCCCGGAGACCTGGGAGAAGTTTTCACTCGTGAGCAGGCTGTGAAGTTTTTTGAACTTTCGAGGGTAACGAAAAAAGCGGCTGTCTTTGATACTGAAAAACTGAATTATATAAACCAGGAACACCTCAAAAAGATGGATCCCATGGAAAGACTGGACCTTGTAAAACCCTTCTGGAAGACAATGGACCTTCCTGTGGAAGAACACAGTGACGAATACCTTGCAGAGGCACTTGTCGTTCTTGGAGGAAGAGGAAGAACCACAAAAGAAATGGCTGGATATTCCGACTATTTCCTGACCTTTGAGGTTGTAAAAAGCAGATATGATGCCTCGGATATCGACGACGACCACAGAAAATTACTGAAGAACTTTTTCTCTGTTTTTATGGCCATCGATAGCTGGACTGCTGAAAAAATGGAAGAAGTTTCAAAAAAATGGGCAAAGGAAAATGACGTAAAGCTCAAATTGCTGGCAATGCCCTTCAGGTGGGCTCTCACAGGTATGAAGGTAAGCCCCGGTATCTTCGAGATCGCTGAATTTCTCGGAAAAGAAGAAGTTCGAAAGAGGCTCGAATATTACGATTTCGTATAAAAGCGATTCTTTATAATAGAAATATACTAGATCATTAAAAAAGGACTACCCGGTCGGGCAGTCCTTTTTTAATGATCTTATTCAGTTCTTCTGAAGGATATTTATTTTTCTTCGGTGTCTTTTTTCTTCGAAGAACCGCTTTTTTTACTGGTTGATCCTTTGGAACTTTTAGTGCTTTTTCTGGCAGTGCTGCTCTTACTTGAACTTTTGCCTTTCGTGCTGCCGGCGGAAGAACTCTTCTTTGTTGCCGAAGAAGCCTTCGTACTGGTTTTTGAACTTTTAGTACTTGCCTGAGTCTTTTCTTCGGCTTTTTCAGTGTTTTTTTCTTCCTGTTTTTCTGCCGCTGCCGGGCCAGGCTCCTCCTTCTGGGCATCTTCGCTTTCAGAAGTTGCCTTTTTTTCAGGAGCAGTACCTTCTACGTGAATAGCTTCGACAGGACAGTTTTCAGCACACAGTCCACAACCTACACAGGTATCTCTGTCTATGAAATGGGGTTTTTTAGGTTCACCAGTAATTGCATTTACAGGGCACACCCTTGCGCATTTAGTGCAACCTATGCATTTTTCCTGGTCGATCTCGTACTTCGGTTTTTCGGATACAGAGACTTCAGCTGATTCTTCTGTTTCGGGTTCTTCTTCAACAAAAGATTTCACAATGTTGTCTGTTTTTACAGAAAAACTGCCTGAGTCTGTAACGACAACGGTTTTCCTGTCATAGGAAGAGAAAAGGAACTCATCTGACATTGCAAGACAGTTAACTGGGCACACTTCGGTGCACTGACCACAAAAACAGCATCTGTCGGAATACACCTTTACTTTCTTTTCTTCTGCCACGAACTCAATTGCATTTGCAGGGCACACCCTGATACACATCTTGCATCCTATACACTTGGCCTTGTCATAGACTACACGGCCCCTGAAACGTTTTTCGACCTGATTTGGCTCAACCGGAGGGTTGAGTTCTATCTCACCCCGTTCCGCAAGATCCAGTGCTCCGCCAAGATCATCAGGCATTCCCTGGACAGGAAAGGAGTTTGTAAATATCCTGTCGAAAAGCTGTTTGAACATCTGAAGGGACATTCTGTTTGAAAACATATATTAACCCTCCTTTCCTATAGCAGGACGTCAAGAGAAAGCAGGATCATTCCCGCAAGAGCGAGACCTGCTGTCTTGAACCAGTAAAATTCTGAAGCCTGCCATATCTTGAACCTGCCGTATGCAGTTCGAATAAGGGTCACACCCAGAATGGCAACCGCAAATGTCTTTACCCAGAACCAGACAAAATCGACGGCAAAGAGCAATCCACCAGAGAATCCGATTGATGCACCAAGAGACCAGGGAATGAAAAGACCAACTATAACACCTGACATGGCGAGAGCCCTTAAAGAGATCGCCAGGTGGATCATTGCGAGGTTTGTTCCCGAATACTCGATGGTAAGTCCTTCCAGGATCTCGGTCTTTGCTTCTGTTATGTCCATGATACCTTTTCCGGTCTCTCCAGGAATTACAAGTATAAGAGATACCATCAAAAGAGCCAGACCGAAAATTCCTGCCTTTCCAACAACACCCCATACAGAAGTTGCTGCAAAAGTCTCAAGGCTGAAAGGCTGTCCGGGCAATCCAAGAGTGTATGCCAGCCATGCCATTGTAGTTACGACAACGGCAAGGGGAAGCTCATAGCTCATCATGAGTATCATTTCCCTCTGGGCACCTACATTGGCGATGGGGTTTCCGCTTGCGAAACCGCCTATGGCCATCATAACTGCGGAAAGACCAAGAAGGTAGATTATCAGAATAAGTCCTCCGCTGGTCCCGAGAATGGCCGGAAACGAACCAATAGGTATGTACATGAACACCAGAAGGGTTACGGCTACCGAGAACCATGGGGACATGTTGAAAAGCCATTT
>CAZFJG010000040.1:0-13446 GCA_964519285.1 uncultured Synergistales bacterium
GGGGCCTTCAGAGGCTGCTCCGATTCCCATGTAAAGATCTTCAGTGTTTTCCCTTACCACCAGAATATCCATTTTTCTGTCTTTCGGATTTCTGAGTGGAACGGGAACACGGGGCCATGTCTTTGCAGGTCTGAGATTTATGTACATGTCGAAATGGAAACGCAGGGTAAGAAGGATTCCCCGTTCCAGAAGTCCAGGTTTTACCCTTGGGTCGCCTATTGCACCAAGAAGAATGGCGTCCATTCTCTCCATCTCTTTTACTGCCTGTTCAGGCAGGATCTCTTCTGTTTCGAGATAATGGGAAGCGCTGTAGGGATATTCTGTCCATTCCATTTCAAAGCCGCTGGCTCTGGAGGCTTTTTCTGTAACTTTTTTAGCCTGTCGGATAACCTCGGGGCCTATACCGTCACCAGGGACAAGGGCCACTTTGTATTTTTTAGAAGGCATCTGTCTATCTGGCTCCTTTCATTTTTTCCTGGACAGAGGGAACAAGACCACCTTTTTCGATGAGGTCCTGGAGAAAGGGAGGAAAAGGAGCCGTTTTGTATGTCCTGTCCTTTGTCTCGTTGTATATTTCTCCATTGACGGGGTCAACTGAAACAATGTCCCCGGAGGAAATGTCCTCTGCTGCTTCCGGACATACAAAAATGGGGAGACCTATGTTAATGGAGTTGCGGTAAAAGATCCTGGCAAATGATGAGGCTATAACTCCGGAGATGCCGGCACCCTTGATGGCTATTGGTGCGTGTTCACGGCTTGATCCGCAGCCAAAGTTCTCTTTGCCGACAATAATATCTCCTGGTGATATCCTGTTTACAAAGTCGGGATCGATGTCCTCCATGCAGTGTCTGCCCAGTTCCTGTTCGTCATCTGTAACGAGATATCTGGCGGGAACTATCACGTCAGTATCGATATCGCTTCCAAAAGTCCATGCCTTTGCTCTGTTAATTTTCATATCTATTCCTCCAGTTCTCTTGGATCTGTAATTCTTCCTGTTACTGCACTTGCTGCTGCGACCATGGGGCTTGCGAGGTAGAGTTCGCTTTCTGTGTGTCCCATTCTTCCCACGAAGTTCCTGTTGCTTGTGGAGACACACTTTTCTCCTGCAGCAAGTATCCCTGTATGTCCGCCGAGGCAGGGCCCGCATGTGGGAGTGGAAATTGATGCGCCTGCTTCGGAGAATATTCTGAGGTAGCCCTTCTCCATAGCCTCGTTGTAGACTTCGTAGGATGCGGGAATTACTACACAACGGACGTTTTCGTGCACCTTTTTACCTTCAAGGATCTTTGCTGCCATTTCGATATCCCGGAATCTGCCGTTAGTGCATGAACCAATAAAGACCTGGTCTATTGCAGTATCCGAAAAGTCCTTTGCGGGATGGACATTGCCTGGGGAGTGGGGAGCAGCCACAAGTGGCTCCATGTTAGTGACGTCGATCTCGATCATCTTTTCGTAGACAGCGTCTCTATCCGGATAAACTGGATTGAATTTCCTGGAAGCCCGCTCTTTGGCGTACTCGAGAATAGTACTGTCAGGAACGAAGATCCCAGCCTTTCCTCCTGTTTCCACTGCCATGTTGGAAATGGTGAACCTGTCATCCATTGGCAGGTCGGTAATGGCATCGCCGTGGAATTCGAGGACCTTGTAACGTGCTCCCTGGGTCCCGATCTTTCCGAGAAGTGCCAGAACCATGTCCTTGCCTGTTATCCATTTGCTTCTTTTGCCCTGGAAATCCACTTTTATCGTTTGAGGAACCATGAGCCAGCTTTCTCCTGTAGCCCAGACAGCTGCAAGGTCTGTGGAACCCACTCCACTGGAAAGTGCCGATAGGGCTCCTCCAGTGCAGGTATGGCTGTCAGCTCCAAGAACAATATCACCGGGAAGGATGTATCCTTTTTCAGGCAGAAAAGCGTGTTCTACTCCCACCCTTCCAACTTCCCAGTAGAGCATGCCCTGTTCCCTGGCAAATTCCCTTGCTGCCTTTGTCTGCTGGGCAGACGCAATGTCCCTGTTGGGGGTGAAATGATCCGGGAGTATGGCGCACTTCTGGGTGTCGAAAACTTTTTGTGCACCCATCTTGCGGAAAACGTTCACAGAGGGAGGTCCGGTAATATCGTTGGCAAAAGCGAAATCTACTTTTACCTGGCATATATTGCCTGTCTCTACTCTGTCTTTTGAATGAGTTGCAATTATTGCCTCTACCATTGTCTTACCCATCTTGTCACATCCTTTTCTGTTTTTGTTGAATAAAAAAGGGCCGGAATCCCCTTAGGGGTTCCGGCCCTGGATAAGCAAGCAGCCAATGACTACCTGTTACTCCGGGGAGGAGACCCGCAGTATCCAAGTAGTCCAAGTAGGAAATTTGATCTGGAAACTGTATTTTTGTGCAAAAGTGACATTGCAGGTATCTCCTTCCATCTATAGTATTGGTTTTGAACTGACTGTTTTTTGAAGAGTCAGACGAATTCACGTTAAGATAACAGAATAAGGGAAATAAAACAACCCCTAAAGCAGATATTTCCAGGTTTGCCTTTCAGTCCGTTCTGTTCACCCTCATTCTACACTGACAGAGTGCTTGAAGGAAACCCTTTTCCGCCTTGAAGAATAAAAATACATTTACCTGGGACATAAAATAAACCCGGCATTATTCTTTAGAAGATAATACCGGGTTTATTCTGTGCAAAGAATCACACCAATATCGCTAATGTCATTCGACAACTGATACCACCAGCCTTTCTGTTCACTGGATGTCCATTTCCACACTTCCCAGTGAACCGAAAACTTCCCTGTAAATACCTTTTCCCGGTTTCAGTGGTGGGGTTAAGGAACCAGTGGAAACTACCATCCCTTTCTCTAACTGCAGGTCTCTGGCCTCAAGCTTTCGAGCCAGCCATCTGAGCCAGTCCACCGGATTTCCGTGAACTTCGCACGAACATTCCAGTGCTTTTCCTGCTCCTTGTTCCTCGAGAGATACCCGTACTTCGCCGAGTGTTTCTATATCGTAAACACTTAATCCAACAGGTCTTCCTGCGGTCAGGTACGTTACCCCGGAATTGTCAGCTGCAAGAAGGTCCGGGGGCATTGCATCGGGTGAAATCCCTAAACGGGAATCCCTTAAGATCAATCCTGCCGAAAGAAGAACACTTTCGGCAATATCCCTGTCGCTCATGGTATAGTGCACTTCCTTTTCAAGATTGAAAACCGCGGCAGTTTCCAACAGAGGTTGTTTCAAGTTGCCAAGAGAAGGGGCTTTTGCCCCGATATTCCTGTCTGTAAGCGTTCCGTAAATCGGTTCAACAGCACCGTAAAGAGCCCATTGTGTTTCAGAAAGTAAATTAACGGTGTAACCCACTATCTTTTCTGAGTTATTGGCCATTTTCTGTATGGTTACCAGGTCCTGGACCGAGTATCCGGAGTCGGTTCCGAATAGAGATAGACCCTCAGTGGAAAAGTCAACGGATCTTCCATATAGATAGGCTTCATAGAGCAATTTAGCAGCCTTTATCCTCTGAAGCTCATTTTTCATATCCAATGGATCCCTTTTTATGAAGGATTTCCTGTTTTTTTCAGCGATAGCTTTCAAAAAATCCTCTCCTGTTACTCTTTTGGAGATTTCCCTGGGGATAACCTCCGAAAAGGTCCTTTACCCTTTCCTCCTGAACCAGGGACCTGGAAGTCAGGTTGTTGTTCCATTCATATTTCATGATGAGGTTCCTCCCTTTTGACAGCTAACTTCTCCTCATATTCCTTCAGAAACTTAAAATCAACGATAACCTTCGAAGGGGCCCCTGAAAGAAACTTCATCAAGTCCTGTAGACGTGAACATCTCAAAAGTTGCTGTGTTTTGCCAGTCTGACCATTTTTCCTGCTTTTTCATTTTTCATCTTCTCCTTTCAGTTTTAGTTTCCTTTGAAAATAAAAAAAGGCCGGGATCCGAAAAACTCGGATCCCGGCCTGGCTGCCTTTGGGTACAGGCTCTTAAGAGCCGACCTCGCCAGGAAGGGATCCGCTTCTAATAATTAGTACTAGTACGATTATGGAAATGCTTGCTATTTTGGACATGCTGTTAAAACGTACCATTTTCGGACCTCCCTGGACAAAGATTTAAAAGTTGTCTGAATATTTAGAAGCATTCTAAAGGCCTTTTTGGTTCATGTCAACCCCTATTCCTGTTTTTTTTGAAAAAAAGACTGTACTTTATCTTCAAACTTTTTTTTGTGGCTTCCTTCCCAGTATATTCTGCCACATATTGAGCACTGTTTAAAATTCTCATAAAAAAGCCTGGTTAGAGGTTCGAGCTGGTCCTCTATTGTCTCCTTATTTACGGATACCAGCTTTCCATTGCAAACAGGACACATTGTAAAGGGTTTCATTTTTCCTCTCAGTCCGTAAAAAAACAGTATCTCTTCAAGCTGGTCCCATGGCTGGATGGACCTGACAAGCCTGCCGTGGGTGATTATTTTCCTTTTAAGCAGGTTTCTGTCCTTTGTGAGGACTATCCTTTTTTCCCGTGCAGCTTTTTCAGCTATCTGAGTATCACTCAGGGATTTACAGCCTCTGGTGTCAAAGCCGGATATACGAAGCAGTCGCCCAAGTTTTCCCACATTGACATCTGCAATGAAAGCGATCCGGGGCAGAGGAAGGGGACGAAGGATGTCAGCTCTGGTGACATCCACAGGAGTTTCCGGAGTTATAACCTGAATGACATCTCCAGGGACAGGAACGTAGTAGAAATCTACTTCTGCAGATTCCTTCAGGAGCAGTTTCCCAACCTCCGTGTGGGGAACACCAATGGATTCAATTACATCTTTCAGAGGAGAGTACCGATTCCTTTCATACTCGAAGATCCTGTTGCCGTTAAGATCTTTTTTAAGGAAAAGGGCAAAAGAATTCTGGAAAATGACTTCAAAGGTCAATCTGCTCATCCCCTGTTTGTGAAAATGATATTTCTTTAACAGTATTGTTCTTGTTCCTGAGATAAAAATCAAGTTGAGATAAAAAAACAGGACAAAAAAGAGGGTATAGCTACTGACTTTCGCTAACTTATTTTTCGTGTTTTTCTATCCTGTTGTATTAAAAAAGGGACCCTGAAGGGTCCCTTCTGAAAAAGTTCGAATTGGGAATATTATTCACTGCGAGAAGTTCAGCTGTTCATGCTACAGACTTTTATCCTCTTGGCCATGTTCTTGCCAAGCTGGTAGCACTTTTCAATGTCTTCTTCCCAGGGTGCTGATTTTACATCTATCTTGGGTTCTATAAGTTCCCAGTTTCCGGACTCTGCAAATTTCTGCAGTTCCTGGAGTGCTCCCTTGCTCCAGCTGTATGAACCGAGGATCCCAAGGGTCCTTCCTTTGAGTTTTTTGTTCTTAAGGTGTTTCAACAGGTCTTCCATAGGGGGAAACAGGGTTGCGTTGTATGTACAGCTCGCGAGAACCAGGCCCTGGAATTTCCAGATATCCCTCACAATAAAGGATATGTGGCTGCGGGAAATGTCATGGTAAACCATTCTCTTTATTCCTTCTTCTGCAAGGGACCTTGCAACTGTCTCTGCCATGGTCTGGGTGTTACCGTACATTGAACCGAAGACAACTACTGCTCCGCAGTCAGTTTCCTGTTTGCTCCATTTGTCATAAAGTGAAATTATCCGGGAAGGATTTTTCCTGTGTATGGGTCCATGAGATGGAGCGACAATTCCTATTTCCAGGTCTTTGAGCTTGGTTATGGCCTTTTGGACCTGGGGACTGTATCTTCCGACAATATTGGAAAAATAACGCAAAACTTCGTCTTCGTAATATTCCATGTCGAGCTCATCATCGAAAATACCTCCGTCGAGACTGCCGAAACCACCAAAGGCATCACAGGAAAAAAGAGCTTTTGTCGAGCTGTCATAGGTCACCATGGTTTCCGGCCAGTGAACCATGGGAATCAGGTAGAATGCCAGGTTGTGCTTTCCAGTGGAAAGAGTGTCCCCGTCTTTCACTATGTGAAGGTTATTTTCTACTCCATAAAAATTTTTCAGCATTTCCTTTGTCTGGCTGTTACCGATGATGGTCAGCTCAGGATAGACGGACTTCAGGATCTTTATTGCGCCGGAATGGTCCGGCTCCATGTGGTTTACCACCAGGTAATCAAGAGGCCTGTCTCCCAGAATGCTTTTAAGCTTGTCTATAAGCTGGCTGAGAAAGGGCCCTTTTACTGTATCCACAAGCACGGTCTTCTCATCATCTATAAGGTAGGAGTTATAGGTGACTCCCTTAGGCAGGGGCCACAGAGACTCGAAAAGATCGGTCTGATGATCGTTTGCGCCTAACCAGTAGATATCCTCTGTAACTTTAATATGACGTGTCATTTAATTACCTCCCTGTTATGAAGATTTACCGTACTTAATTGTTAGTTATTTGGGGAAAAAAGTCAAAACCCCAAATGATCAGGCCACGTTCTTTTCTCTTCTTTTCTTTTTACCGTGAAGGTTCTCTGCGGCGATATATCCTGTTCCCTGTCTTGCCAGAGCTGTCGCTGTCCTGTTGACTGAAATATGTTTCAGTAGATAGCTGTCCCTGAGACTTCCCATGTTCCCTGATCCCAGGATCTCTTCTTTTGTGCGAAAGTAGTGCAGGATATCCGAGGGATATGAAGAGTTCTGCTCATCTTCCGGATCTCCTCCCTCGTGTTTTGCGGAAATGTTGGGTATTGAGCGAACCAGTTCCAGCAGGTCGTCCCTTTTGTTATAGGGCTGAATTACTATGCTGTTCCAGGTCTCTGTTATATGATGTTCTATTCTTACCTGTTCTTCCAGACCCAGTTCTTTCCTGATCCGGGCGGAATGGGCAAGATGTTCGGAGTCTATGGAATTGGACAGGTTGAATCCGGAAAGGGGCGTTGTGCCGTCCGGTCTTGCCAGAAGTTTTGCCATGAAAAGAGTCCAGAATACGGAGTAGGGATTGTCGTTGCCCATAAAAACAGATATCTTGAAATTGATGTCTACACCCATTCGGTAAAGAAGATATCCAGTCAATACAGTTCCGGGGTTAATATTGAGGACTTCATTGACTCCGTAGTTTGTGTAGTAATATAAAAGTTCATCTACCCATTTGAGGGGATAGCTGTTGGGCTGGCCTATCCCTCCAAAGTAGCCGGTAAGTGTTTCCGGACCTCCAAGGTGTATGTTGGAACCGTCGGTTCCTTTCGTGTCCAGTGTCTCAACACAGCTCGAGCCTGCTATTTTTGTTGCGGCTCTTACTGCAGAAAGATCTCCGTCCTGTTCCTGTTCCTTCATGTTTCTTACCCGGATAAATCTCCCGGGGAGTATCTCCCTTTTCTCTATTGAACGTCTGCATTCGTCAATAATCCAGGGGAAATACTGAAGAGCGCTTATTTCAAGGGTTGGGGCACATGAATAGTCCAGGTCCCCGGAAAGTATATCTTTTCCGCATGCATGACTGTTGTATTCTTCAAGGGAAACAAAGGCGCTGTTATCTCTCTGCTCCATGAGCCACTCCAGGTCCTTGGCGTAGGAAGGATTCTGGTCAGTTGTTCTTTCAAGAAGGTTTTCAAGGGAGCCCGCTTCTTTTGCCTTTTCGTTGATCTCTTCCGGAGTTCCGTATTTTTCGATTACTTCCTGCAGTCTGTTAACAGTTTCATTTTCAGGATCAATAAGCAGTTCGTTTAGATCATCGATAACCCTGTTGTTAATAGCCAGTTTTTCTCTTGTCATAATATTTTCCTCCGTTGTTTTTAAGATTGAAATTGCATAAAAAAACCGGGACCTTCATAAAGAAGGCCCCGGCCTGAAAATACGAGCAGCGCTAAACAGCGCCGACCATACCAGGAGGGCCGTTGCGCATGTACATCATCATGTTGGCTGTTGTTGTCAGAATCAAGGTAGCTGTCATGATTTTTCCTCCTGTCAGATCTGGTCGGCAAATTTCGCAAAATAATAACTGAGGACGGAGGGACTGTCAACTTGTTTACTGAAAGTGTTACAGGACAGCGATAATGTCATGTTGAAAAGGGAAAGATAAAAATATCCTTTAATAAATATGGATAATTTGAGTTAAAATATGGGACAACAGCAGGATATCATATCAGACAGGGATTCCCCGGCCGGGATTTTACCACTGGGGGATGTAGATCAAGTGCTGACCTGAGGATCTTATAAAGGAGGTATTTGAATGAAAGCACTGGCATTTAACGGAAGTCCGAGGCATAACGGCAATACTTTCTCAATGCTTTCAATGGTTCTTTCAGAATTGAAAGATCAGGACTTCGAAACAGAGCTCGTCCAGCTTGGCGGCAGGCTTATAAGAGGATGTACAGCATGCAGGGCCTGCAGCGAGATGAGAAACGGTAAATGTATCATGGATGATGATATCGTCAATGAATGTATAATTAAGATGTCCGGGGCTGATGCGATCATACTGGGGTCACCCACCTATTTCGGAGACATAAATCCTGAGATAAAGGCCCTGATAGACAGAGCAGGTCTCGTGTCAAGGGCAAACGGAGATCTTTTCAGCAGGAAGGTAGGAGCAGCTGTAATAGCAGTGAGGAGGACCGGGGCCCTTCATGCCTTCGATTCCATTAATCATTTTTTCCTGATAAACGATATGATAGTACCGGGTTCAAGTTACTGGAACATGAGCCTTTCAAGGGACATCGGCGATTTCGATAATGATATGGAGGGAAAGGCAACAATGAAAAGACTGGCTGAAAATATTGCCTGGCTGGTTAAAAAGATAAAAACATAAATTCGAAGCAGGGAGGAATTCTTTTTGTTTACAAATGAACTGAAAAAAAAGCTCAAGGCAGGAAAAACAGCCTTTGGAGTGTTTAACCTTGTAAATACTCCTGAGGTTATCGAGATAATGGGCCTGGCAGGTTTTGATTTCGTCGTTATTGACGGAGAGCACGGACCTGCAGGTCCCCTGGACAGCCAGGACCTTATCAGGGCTGCAGAATTCAGAAACATGACACCCGTTGTGAGAGCCACAGAAAACGCAAGAACTACCATACTCAGGTTTCTCGACGTTGGAGCACATGGAATTCAGATCCCCCAGATAAACAGTGCCGAGGAAGCATCTGAAGCGGTCCAGAGAGCAAAATATTTCCCCGAGGGGAACAGGGGAATCGCACTGCCCAGATCCGCTGATTACGGAGCTGTTCCTCCTCTTGACTATTTCAACCACGCAAACAGGGAAACTCTCGTGGTAGCACAATGCGAGAGCGTGAGAGGTCTTGAAAACGTCGAGGAAATAGCCCGGGTGCCCGGCGTCGATGTTGTATTCCTTGGTCCCTTTGACATGTCCCAGTCCATGGGGATACCCGGTCAGCTGGATCATCCAAGGGTAGAGGAAGCTGCTGGAAAGATACTTAAAGCCTGCAGGGATAACGGCAAGGCCGCGGGTATTTTCGTGGTGGATGGAAAGAATGCCAGGAAAAGAGCAGAACAGGGATTTCAGTACATAACTATAAATCTTGAGTCCTCACTTTTGTACAAGGCCTTCAGGAAGGAACTTGAAGAAGCAGGAAAAAGCTGAAAAGATAGACAACAGATCTTTATAGAAAGAGGTGGTAACTTTGAGTATAAGCATTGACAGGCAGAGCACGAAGATCGGTTTCATAGGTCTGGGTGTAATGGGGCACAGCATGGCATCCCATCTGTTAGAAGCCGGTTACAACCTTCATATTTACAACAGGACCCGCGAGAAAGGAAAAGACCTTCTTGAAAAGGGCGCTGTATGGGAAGATACGGTCAAGGATATTGCGAAAAACTGTGATGTTATTATAACCATCGTAGGATTCCCCCAGGATGTGGAACAGATATATTTTGGCGAGGATGGACTGATAGGGAATGTCCACGAGGGAGCCTGTCTGATCGATATGACTACGTCGAGTCCGGCAACAGCTGCCAGAATATATGAAGAAGCCTCTGCAAGGAACGTCTTCAGTCTCGATGCACCAGTCTCCGGTGGTGACAGAGGCGCAAGGGAAGCTACTCTGTCCATTATGGTCGGCGGCGACAGGGGGGTCTTCGACGCTGTCAAGCCCCTGTTCGAGGTTATGGGAAAGAACATAGTCTTTCAGGGAATGGCCGGAAGTGGACAGCATACCAAGATGGCAAACCAGATAGCCATAGCTGCCGGCATGATAGCTGTATCAGAGGCTATCGCCTACAGCAGGCGAGCTGGTCTGGATCCGGATACTGTTCTTGAAAGCATTTCAAGCGGAGCTGCCGGAAGCTGGTCACTTTCGAATCTTGGGCCACGAATGATAAAGGGAGATTTTGCGCCGGGATTTTATGTCAAGCACTTTATAAAGGACATGAACATTGCATCTGAGGAAGCGGATAAGATGGAACTGGATACTCCCGGGCTTGACCTCGCGAGGTCCCTTTACCTGCGATTGAAGGATATGGGTTTCGAGAATGACGGAACCCAGGCCCTTTACAGGTTATTTGAGGAGGAAGATCAAGACAGAAACTGATAAAACCGCTGTTTTGAATATCAGCGGTATTCCGGTCTTCAAGCAGGAGTGGGGGGCAGGTTATGGAAAAAAGAAGGGTAGCTCTTCACGAGGCAGGGCATCTCGTAATGGCCTTTATTATCGGCCTCGATGTACTGGGTTGTGACATATCCAGAGGAGCTGATCGAAGGCCAGGGGAATTGGGAAGATGTGTTGTCTTCGACCCGGATCCCGTGGGTTTTCGGAAATTCCTCCTTGCCATGGCAGGAGTCATGGCGGAGAATGCCTTTCTGGGGGACGACAGGGGAGGCATCAAGGACAGAAGTGATGCCTATTCCAATCTCTACAGGTACCTCTCCCATTACAACAGACTGCCCCGTTACGACCTGCTTAAGCCTCTTCTCGGGGAAGTCTCGGACGTGTTTTATTCCAACCCCTGCCTTGAAACCATCGAAAAGGCAGCAGGGATAATGCAGAGCAGTTCCAGTCTGTCCAGGAAAGATATTGTAAAGCTGAGACAGGACCTCGAAGCCAGAATTAATTTGGGGCATATAAGAGAAAGGGTGGATTCTCTCGCCGGGGAACTCGATCCTTTTTCCATAAGGTCCTCCCTGGGCTGGCTCTTTGATCAGGCTGCAGGGTTAGTGAAAAAGATAAGGAAGATGTAACTTAACAGGGGCCGCATTAAACGCGACCCCTGTTTATTCTATTTTACCCTGTAGACCGTATCGATTATGGACCCGTCACGATATTCGACAAGAGCCACAGGGTGGTCATAGTCGAATTCAACGAGATCTGGAATGCCTGTTACAGATTCTATCTGTTCCTTGAGTTTCTCTATCTCAATTACGGGAAGTCCAGCCTTCAGTGACATTTTCAGAAGATCTTCCCGCAAATGCCTGATATGTGATCGACCGGCAAGGGAATGTGCTGTCCTCGGAAGGCACGACAGGTCAGAAGTCATTGAAGGGGCCATGGCAATAATGCGATACGGCCTTGGCGGTTGAGATACTTTCTTTACTGCTCGTTTTTACCCTTTCAGTGATAAAATTTCGACACGCCAGGTTTAAAGAGGATTTGTTAAAGGGGGCTGGTCTGCATGGAACGCCGATCTGTGTACGCTGTTTTCATATGGCATGCATTTTTTCTCGCTTTGACCCTTTCCATGCTCAATTTCGGAACGGTTCTTCCCGCCCTTGTAGATGAGCTTACCAGTTCAAAAACTGTATTCGGGCTGCTTTATTCTATTCTTCTTGCAGGTCCATACCTGTTCAACGTAATATTTGGTCATTTCCTCTCTTCCTTCCGATACAGGCGGAAATTCCTGCTCCTGGGAATATACGCAAGAAGTCTATCTTTCCTTGGAATGGCATTGTTCATGTTCTTTTTTGCAAGTCATTCTCCCGGCCTTGTGGTGTTAAGCCTTTTTTTCTGGCTGACCCTTTTCTCCCTGAGCGGAGGCCTGGCAGGACTTGTCTACAGTGATATTGTCGCTAAACTGCTTCCTGGAAGTGAACGGGGGACCCTTTACGCAGTAAAACAGCTTGTTGCGGGGGGAGCCTCCGTAGCAGGTGGACTTCTTGTCGCGCGTATTCTTGGTGCTTCCGGTCCGGGATTCCCATCAGGATATGCTGTGCTTCTTATGACCGGGTTTGCAGGTCTTATCGTTGCAGCAGCAGCTTTCTGGTTCATCAGGGAACCTCCGTCTCTGGTGGAGGATAAAAAGGATCCTCTGATTATCCTGTTGAAAAAAATTCCCCGTCTCCTGAGGGATAATCCCGAATTCAGGCGATTTGTAATTGTAGAGAACATGTCCGGTTTTGGGCTTATGATACTGCCCTTTTACATGCTTTTTGCAAAGGAAAATTTTGATCTCGGTGGAAGTTATGTAGGACATTATCTTGTTGTCCAGACTTCAGGGATACTGCTTTCCAATTTTCTGTGGGGTGCTATTGCCAGGCAGTGGGGATCAAAGGCAGTAGTAAGGACCTGTTTGTTAATTGGTGCAGTGACGCCTCTTATGGCCCTTTTGCTTGTAAAGTACGGGCCTGTAGGTTTTTATCCTGTATTTTTTATGGTGGGTTTCATGTACAGCGGAAGGCTTGTCGGTTTTGAACCCTATCTGCTTGATATAGTTCCGGAAGCAGGCAGGTCGCTTTTCCTCGGGATCAGGGGCAGTCTCGACGTGCTTATAGCATTGCTTCCTCCACTGGGAGGGCTTTTTGTGGACATTCTGGGCTTCAGGCCACTTTTTTTCATCGTAACTGCCGTACTGCTGTCAGCCTTCCTGCTTTTGGGAAATAGGGATTATCCAGATCTTTCTATCTGATATAATTTATTAACTGCTGATCACAGGATTGTTTTGTGGGTAATGGCAGATCAAGCAGTTTCCAGATTTGGGAGGAATACTGTTGTTTTGGAATGGAGCATAGAGGTAACTACAGCAAGAAAGATGGATGCAAATGCCAGGAAAGTTTTTTCAATGATCCCCCGGGAGGCCATAAATGAGAGTGGTCTCCCCGAGGAAAAATTCTGGCAGAGAGTTAGAAAGGAACTTGAGAGGAAAGTTTCGATTAAGAGGCTCCCCTCGAGTGCAGTAAGTTCCTATCTAAGGGAAGCTTCGAGGAACAGGTCCAACGAAGTATCTCTTGTTTTGAAGTATTAAAGGAGGAGAATAACATATGCTTTACAGATCAATGAAAGGATCTCCGGATAAGTTGTCAATACTTGGTTTTGGCTGTATGAGACTTCCTCTGAGCAGCGAGGACCCTGCTGATATCGATCAGGACCAGTTCAACGAAATGTTACATTATGCAATAGATAATGGGGTCAACTACGTTGATACAGCATGGCCTTACCACAACGAGGCAAGTGAACCGGCGGTTGGGCGAGCTCTTTCAGGAAGTTACAGAGATAAGGTATTTCTGGCGACAAAACTGCCTACATGGCTTATAGAGTCCAGGGAAGATATGGATTTCTATCTCA
>CAZFJG010000041.1:0-13266 GCA_964519285.1 uncultured Synergistales bacterium
CAAAGCCCTGGTGGAGGGAAACAATAGAGACCATTCTCTGGGCTCTTGTTATAGCCCTAATACTCAGAACTTTTGTGGTTCAGGCCTTCTGGATCCCGAGCAGGTCAATGGTTCCCACCCTGCAGATAAGTGACAGGGTTCTTGTTGCCAAGTTCTGGTACCATTTCCAGGAGCCAGCAAGAGGGCAGATATTTGTATTCAAGTATCCCGTGGATCCAAAGAGAGATTTTGTAAAACGAATAATAGGTCTTCCTGGAGATATTGTAGAGATCAGGGACGGCTTTGTATATATCAACGGTAATCCCCTGTCCGAGGATTACGTATCAAACAGGGACAATTATTCCATGGAACCTGTAGAGATTCCTCCAGGCCATTATTTCGCAATGGGGGACAACCGTCCCAACTCTGCGGACAGCAGGTTCTGGGGTTTTGTTCCTGAGGACAACATAAGAGGGCCGGTGTTTTTCCGATACTGGCCTCTTGACAGAATAGGAGTAGTGAAGTAGTTGCCCCGTACTGTCTGGTATCCTGGTCACATGGCAAAGGGCAGGAGGGAAATAGAGGAACTTGCCTCGAAACTTGACGTGATAATAGAGGTAAGAGATGCCAGGGCTCCCTCTGTTACTTCATCTCCACTTGTGGAGACCTTGTCACAGATCAGGCCTGTATGGGTGGTGTTGTCCAAAAAAGATCTTGCTGATGAAAATTGTACAGCAAGGTGGACAGGTTACCTGGCCAGTTCTTCCCGAAAAGCATGGGCACTTGACCTTCTCAGGCAGAAGATAGGCCCCCTGAAAAAGGAACTTCTTTCAAAAAAACCAAAACACAGGGAAGTCAGGCTTGCCGTAGTTGGAATTCCCAATGTCGGCAAATCTCAGCTTCTTAATCAGCTGACTGGCAAAAGATCGGCCAAGGTCGGAGGTATTCCCGGAATAACAAGGGGAGTATCGTGGTTCAAGGGAGAGGGTCTTCTGGTAGTGGATTCTCCTGGAATACTTGATCCAGGGTCTGGCAAAGAGATACACAATTGTCTGGCCTGGCTTGGGTGTACTAAACCCGAGATAAGCGGTGGATATCATCTTCTTGGAATGGAGCTTGCTGGTATGCTGAAACGCCGAGGTCTCTGGAAACTCCTCGAAGCGAAATGGGGACTTCCCTTAGAGGAAGAGGATAATTTCACATCCCTTGAAAGGATCGGTAAACGGTTAGGCTGTCTCGTTTCCGGAGGAAAGGTCGATCCGGACCTGGCGGGCAGGCGCTTTATTGAAAGTTTCAGTACTGGAAAGCTTGGGCGGGTAACCCTTGAGTTGCCTGACGATCTTTTAACAGGAGAAGATAAATGATAATAGCTGGTGTGGATGAAGCTGGACGAGGACCTCTGGCAGGTCCTGTTGTTGCTGCAGCTGCAGTCCTGACCCGGGAACAGTCGGAAAGGCTTCTCTCTTCGGGGCTCGCCGATTCGAAAAAGTTGACTTCAGCCAGAAGGGAGAGGATCTTCAGAGAGATCCAGGCAATGGGAGTTCCCTGGAAAGCCCAGGCCGCATCTCCCTTGAGAATAGACAGAATGAACATTCTTCAGGCGTCACTTTGGGCCATGGGAAGATCAGTAAGATCCCTTGGAGTTTATTTTGACATTGTGATCGTAGATGGAAGTTTCACAATTCCGGGTCTCGAGTTCAGTCAAAAGGCTTTGCCTAAGGCTGACAGTAACATTCCGGAAGTTGCGGCTGCATCTGTATGTGCCAAAGTACTTCGGGACAGGGCTATGACTGCAATGGACAGATTGTTTCCGGGATATGGATTTGCCGGTCACAAGGGATATCCCACAAAAGCTCATTTTGAGGCCCTGAAAGAGCTTGGTCCTTCAAAAATCCACAGAAAAAGCTTTAACCTGCACTGTTGAAGCTGCAAGTCCAGTAATATCTGACCTATCCTCCATTAAGAACAGGAATGAAAAAGAATGGCAGCAAAAAATCTTGAACTTGGAAAATGGGGAGAAGAGACTGCTCTTGACCGTATTACTGGCATGGGCTGGAAGATCCTGGGTGTGAATATAAAAGTTCCTCTCGGGGAACTGGACATTGTAGCCATTGATGGCAGAGAACTGGTTATCATCGAGGTCAGGACGAGAACATGTGGACGAACAATGCCTCCAGAGTGTACAGTTGGTCCTTCCAAGATGAAAAAGCTCATAAGATCGGGTAGTATATTCGTTTCGCGCAACTGCTGGGAAGGTCCATGGAGGATCGATCTGGTTGCCATTACAGTAAAGGATGAAGCGCACTGGGATATTGAACATTATCGTAATATAACCAGCGAGGTGTTTTAACTGATGAACAAGGTAAGGGGTGTAACCCTGAGGGGGATAAATGCTGTAGAAGTAGAGGTGGAAGTTGAGACCACTGGCGGGTTGTTCGCTATATCCATTGTTGGGCTTCCTGATACTGCGGTGAGGGAATCGAAGGAGAGAGTAAGGGCTGCACTGAGGTCAATGGGAATGATGGTCAAGGGACGGGTGGCTGTAAACCTGGCACCGGCGGACCTTCCAAAGGAAGGAGCCCTTCTGGATGTCCCTATTGCAGTGGGTATGGCTCTTTCCATTGGAAACATACCGATCCCCGGGCCTGCCATCTTTATGGGGGAACTTGCTCTCGACGGAAGGATCCGCTCTGTAAGAGGGGCAGTTCCTGCTGCAATACTGGCGAGAAAAAAGGGCCTTCCAATCTTTGTGCCGGCGGAAAATGCTGCTGAAGTGGCGCTTGTGAACGGCGTCGAGGCTTACAGCGTCGATAACCTTCGGTCTCTTATGGCCTATCTCAGCGGAGAGGGCGATCTTGAAAAGGTGAAACCAATGAAGGAAGATCCGGCTCCCGTAACTGCCGATCCGGATTTTTCCGACATTAAAGGGCAGAGCGCGGCCAAAAGGGCCCTTGAGATAGCCGCAGCCGGTCATCACAATTTTCTGCTCATAGGTTCTCCCGGTAGCGGTAAAACACTGCTTGCAAAGGCACTTAGCGGTATACTTCCTCCTCTTTCCGATGAGGAACTGACGGAGGTAATGCTCGTCAGAAGTACTGTGGGAATGGCTTTTGAAAATTCCAGGGTCAGACCTTTTCGTTCTGTTCATCACACAGCAAGCGCGGTATCTGTCTGCGGTGGAGGAACTTCTCTCAGACCAGGGGAAATAAGCCTGGCCCACAGGGGTGTGCTTTTCCTGGACGAGTTCACTGAGTTTCGAAGAGACCTGCTCGAATCACTCAGACAGCCCCTTGAGGATGGAGAAATAATCGTCAGTAGATCCAGTGGAACAGTGACATATCCATCAAGAGTACTTCTTGCTGTTGCATGTAATCCCTGTCCCTGTGGCTGGTATGGCGATCCCGTGGAACATTGCCGATGCTCCGCTGCTGACGTGGAGAGGTATCAGAAAAAACTTTCCGGTCCAATACTGGACAGGCTTGATATGTATGTTTCTGTTCCGAGACTGACGTCGGATGAACTTCTGGATGTTCAGGGACCTGGTGCAGAAAAAAGCGCGGACATAAGAAAAAGAGTTTACAGAGCCCGTTCTGTCCAGCAGAAAAGATGGAGAAGATATGGTTTTTCCTGCAATGCCGAGGTCCCGGAAAAGCTTCTGAGAAAGAGTCTCGGAATGTCCAGTGATGCGTCTTCATTCCTTAAGGGTCTTGCAACATCAATAAGGCTTTCCGGCAGAGGAATAAGCAGGGTTCTGAAGGTGGCAAGGACAGTAGCGGACCTTGCCGGCCAGGAGCATGTCCAGCCGGCCCATATATCCGAGGCGATCGCATACAGGGAGACAGGATTTCTGTCATGAAGGATTCCCTTAAAGCTCTTATGTTGCTTAATGCCTGTGAAAAGTTCAATGGACCTTTCTGGAACTTCTTTCAGGGAAAAGGGCTTGAGCCCAGGCAGTTATGGGAAGAAGCTGATGCCACTGGAAGGCTTCTTAATATGCCTGAAGGAGCTCTTAATAGAATTCGCGAGCTTGTATCCCGGGACTGGGTGGAACGTGAATATGAAAAATGTCAGGATAGGGGGATCAGGATCCTTTCGCTGGAAGATCCTCATTACCCCGAAATCCTTTCAGGATCACCTCATTCTCCGCTTGTTATATATCTACAGGGATGTAATCTGTCTTTTAATGATACAGTTTCCATAGTTGGCACAAGAAAGTGCACACGCTACGGCAGGTCCGTCAGTTACCATCTTGCAGGATCTATAGCTTCTTCCGGGGGAACAGTTATCAGTGGAGGAGCGAGAGGCATTGATATGTACGCCCATGAGGGAGCATTGTCATCAAAGGGGAAAACACTTGCTGTCCTTGGTACGGGTATCGATATCGTATATCCTGGCAGTAACGAGGGACTTTTCAGCCGTATAAAAGAACAGGGAGCCCTCTTGAGCGAATATCCACTGGGAACTCCGGGGAAAAGATGGAGATTCCCAAGGAGGAACAGAATAATAGCCGGACTTTCAGATGTCACAGTCGTTGTTGAGGCGCCCCGGAAGAGTGGCGCAATGATAACGGCGAACTACGCGGCGGAAGCAGGAAGAGATGTATGGGCCGTTCCTGGAAGGATTGACGAGGAGGTCAGCAGGGGAACCAATAACCTCATATCTGACGGAGCCTCACCACTGGTGGATATAAAGGCTTTTACAGCTCATGTTTTTTCGGGACAGCTTGAAATATTCGGCCAAAAAGAAGATAATAGCCACTTTAAAGAAGAGGAAGGTCTTTCGGAAGGCGAAAAGGCCGTACTTGGAATTCTTAGACAGAGTGGAGACCGAACAGTTGACAATATCTCCTCTGAATGTAAAATGAGCGCCGCTGATGCTCTCACATGTCTGGGCAACCTTCTCGCAAAGGGAATGGTATATCCCGCAGGACCTGGCAGATGGAGAGCAGGCAGTTAGTAAAGAAAGACAAAACGAATGAAAGAAGAAGGATCTTTATGAAAACAAGGATAATGCACCAGGTGGAAAAACAGTATCTGACAGTTGACGCCCAGTCCCTGATCTACAGGTTCATTCTGGAAGGGGAACTCGATAACAGCTCCGCAGAGGACGTCCTGAGCCAGGTTGTTGCAATAGGAAGTTCGAAAAATTCTCCCCTGGATGAAATACAGTTGATGGATCTTATTTCACAGATGCATGAGAGTGATCTTTTTACCTCGGGTCTTCAGGCTTGGCAGAATGACGGCTCAAGGTACCTGAAGAACTAAAAGGGAGGTATTTCATGGCTGGAAAGGAAAAGACCGGAGAAAAAACATCAACCGGCAAAACAACAGTAAAAAAGAAAAAGAGCACTGCATCAGCAAAAACTACGAAAAACAAAAAAAGCACCTCTGCTAAAAAGACCACTGGCAGGTCCAAGGCGGATGCCGGGGGTAAAACCCTTGTCCTCGTAGAGTCTCCCACGAAAGCACATACACTCAAGAAAATGCTTGGCAGCAAGTACCTCGTAAAAGCCAGCATGGGACATATAAGGGACCTGCCCAAAAGTCGTCTCGCCATAGATATAGATAACGATTTTGAACCGGAATACATAATTGTAAAGGGGAAAGCAAAGCTCAAGAACGAGCTTGTCAAGCTTGCCTCTACGAGTTCCGATGTAATTCTCGCCGCCGACCCTGACAGGGAAGGGGAGGCCATAGCCTGGCATCTTGCAGAGATTCTGGATATGGATAAAAAGGCTCCCTGCAGAGTTAGAGTTTACGAGATCACTAAACAGGCAGTTCAGGATGCTCTGAAAGCAAGGGAGCCTATTGACATAAACAAGGTTGAAGCCCAGCAGGCAAGGAGAGTTCTTGACAGACTTGTTGGGTATTCGGTCAGTCCTGTCCTGTGGAAAAAAATAAGGTATGGCCTCTCTGCCGGAAGGGTCCAGTCTGTGGCGCTGTCCCTGATCTGCAGGCGCGAGAGGGAAATTCGCGACTTCGTGCCTAAGGAATACTGGGTGGTTACAGTAAATGCCGACGCGGAAGGGGACCGAAAGTATTCCCTCAGGGTCGAAAGCTCAAACGGCAAGACCCTTCTCAAGGAGGGCAAACCCTTTCTTATAAATTGCGCCGAAGAGGCTGAAAAGATAGCCTCGGAGATAGAATCTTCCGATATTATCGTGAAGGACTACTCTGTAAAGGAGAGCAAAAGGAAGGCTCTACCTCCATTTAAGACCAGTACTATGCAGCAGGAGGCAGCAAGAAGACTTCATTATTCTCCGAGGAGGACCATGAGGATCGCCCAATCCCTTTTTGAAGGTGTTGAAGTTCCGGGCATGGGTCTAACCGGTCTCATTACCTACATGAGGACTGACAGTCTCAGAATTGCCCCGGAGGCCATCTCGGGAATAAGAAAACATCTTACTGACAATTTTTCGAAAGAATATATTCCTGCAAAACCCAATTTTTATACATCAAAACAGAGAAGTCAGGATGCACACGAGGCTATCAGGCCCACTGATGTATCCCTGACGCCGGAATCAATAAAGAATTCTCTAAATCGGGATCAGTACAGGCTCTATTCTCTGATATGGCAGAGAACTGTGGCGTCCCAGATGGCTCCTGCAGTGGTAGCAAGCGGAAGGATCGATGCCGAGGCTGGGGTTTACGGCATGAAACAGACTGGTACCCACCTGGTCTTTGACGGTTGGAGCGCCATCTGGCCCCTTGATCTGAACGATACTCAGCTTCCAAAAGCGGAAAAGGGAGAAAAGCTTGATCTTGTGGACATAGATAAAGATCAGAAGTTTACAAAACCTCCGGCAAGATACTCTGAGGCAAAACTGATACGGACCCTTGAGGATAAAGGAGTTGGCCGCCCCTCTACTTATGCTTCAATAGTGGAGACTCTCTACGACAGGACCTATGTAGAGAGGGATGAGAACGGAAAGCTCATGGCGACTCCCCTGGGTATGACCGTAGACGGATTCCTGATAGAACATTTCGATGAGAACTCTCTCTCCTCCATTGTGGATGCAGAGTTTACCGCAAGCATGGAGAACAATCTCGACGAAGTCGAGGAGGGAAAGAAAAACTGGGTAGAGACAGTGCGTCTTTTCTGGGACAGTCTTACCCAGACCCTTAAAAAAGCAGAGGAAGCTCCCCGGGTCCCTCTGCCTGACCCGGAACCAATTGGAGAGGATTGCCCGGAATGCGGTGAACCTCTCGTCAAAAAACGGGGACGTTTTGGAGAATTCATTGGCTGTTCAGGATATCCGAACTGCAGGTACACCCGTCCTATCCTGGATAAGACAGGTGTGAAATGTCCGAAGTGCGGAGAGACGGAAGGCGGAGAGGTAGTAAAGAGAAAAACAAAGAAAGGCAGGAGAAGGAACTTTTACGGTTGCTCACGTTATCCTGACTGTGATTTCATTTCCTGGGATGAGCCAACAGGAGATATTTGCCCAGTCTGTGGTGCTTTCATGGTCAAAAAGGGTAAGGACAAAAAACCAGCCTGCTCCAGTTGTGGTTACGTAATGGAGGAAAGTTCCGGCAATGACGCCGATGAATAGGAAAGAACCTGTGAAGGTTATAGGTGCGGGACTTGCAGGAAGCGAAGCTGCATGGCAGATAGCTTCAAGAGGGATCGAAGTACTTCTTGTCGAGCAGAGGCCGGGGAAAATGACACCTGCGCACAAGACAGGAAAGTTTGCGGAACTTGTCTGCAGCAATTCCCTTGGGTCCAACGATGAAAGCAGCCCGGCAGGGATACTAAAGGAAGAACTCAGATCCTGCAGAAGCCTGGTTATGGAATGTGCCGACAGGACAATGGTGCCTGCCGGACGAGCCCTTGCGGTAGACAGGGAAGGCTTTGCAGAATGTGTCACGAAAAAACTCACGTCTCATCCGAATATTACCATTGAACACACGGAGATAACTGATTTTCCACCAGAGCCTTCCATTATAGCGACAGGTCCACTTACATCTGAAAGCCTCGCTGACAGGATCAGGGAAAAAACCGGAGGGGAATTCCTGTATTTCTACGATGCAGTCTCTCCTGTGCTTGAACTTGACAGCGTCGACATGGAAAGAGCCTTCTGGGGGAGTCGTTACGAAGACGGCAAGGATTATCTGAACTGCCCCATGAACAGGGAGGAATACGAGGTCTTCTGGAAGGAGCTTGTCAATGCAGAACAGGCTCCACGACATGAATTTGAGAAAAAGGTCCCCTACTTTGAAGCCTGTCTTCCCGTTGAGGTAATTGCCTCAAGGGGTATCGATACATTGAGGTTTGGACCTCTGAAACCTGTGGGTCTTACCGATCCCCGAACCGGTGAAAGGCCCTGGGCTGTTGTTCAGCTGAGGCGGGACAACCGGGAAGGGACCCTCTACAATATTGTAGGTTTTCAGACAAACCTCAGATGGTCCGAACAGGACAGGGTCTTCCGCCTTATTCCAGCGCTGGCCGAAGCCGAATTTGTGCGTTATGGAGTCATGCACAGAAACGTGTATGTAAATGCCCCCTCTGTTCTCGACTCCAGGCTGAGGATAAGGGAGAGCGGGAATATTTTTCTTGCAGGGCAGATAACTGGTGTTGAGGGATACATGGAAAGTACTGCCATGGGACTGGTTGCAGCTCTCAACCTCTTTGCTCTTTATCGTGGGCTGGATTTTCCCGGCTGGCCTCGTGAGACGGCTATTGGTTCACTTCTCAACTACCTTTCGGATGCTGAAGTTAAGACCTTCAGGCCCATGAATGCAAACCTCGGGATACTTCCCAGATTGCCGGAGAAGATCAGGGACAAAAGGGAACGATGCAGGAGAGTTGCATCTGTAGCCCGAAGAGCAATGTCTGAATTCTCCGGATCCAGACCGGATGTCTTTTCTGTTTAATCCTTTCATTTCCTCAGCTTTCAGACCTTTAACAAATTTTTTTGGAGGATCTTTGTTTGATTCTTTCGAATAATAGAAAGTTGTAAGAAAATAGTGTAAAATCTATATTATGGAAGAAAAATTATCCTTAAATTTAGACTATTTTATTGATAATCTCAAATTTCAGAGACAGTTCTCGGAGTACACCGTTGTGAATTACTCCATAGATCTGAAACAGTTCGTGTCCTATCTTGAAAATCAGGGGATAACTGAACCTGAAGAGATCAAAAGAGAGAATGTCAGGGCCTATGTAAGGGATATTATGGGATTCGGATATTCAAGGACATCTGTAGCGAGGAAGCTTTCTTCAATCAAAGGCTGGACAGCTTTTATGGCCTCTAATGGAGTTATTTCCAGGGATCCAGCCTCCGGGATCAGAGGGCCAAAGATCCCGGCAAGTCTTCCCAGGGCTCTGGGGAGGGATGACGTAAACCGGATGATAGAGGAAGGTATCCAGAAGAAGGAGAGCTACTGTCGTGACAAGGCTGTTCTTGAACTGCTCTACGGAAGCGGATTGAGGATCGGGGAACTTGCTGTTCTTCGATGGGAGGACATTGATCTTGCCGAGAGATGGGTAAGGATCCAGGGAAAAGGCAACAAGGAGAGAATAGTTCCTCTCGGTTCCTATGCAGTAAAGGCACTTAAGGAACTTGGAAAAAGAGACAGGTCCGGGGATGATTATGTCTTTCCCGGAGGAGAGAAGGGACACATCAGTGAAAGAACCATCAACAGGATAGTGAAAAGGGCAGCAAAGCAGGCAGGGCTTTCGGGAGTAACTCCCCACATGCTGAGACACAGTTTTGCCACCCATATGCTCGAGGGAGGGGCTTCTCTGAGGGTACTTCAGGATCTTCTCGGTCACGAGAGCCTGATAACTACCCAGAGATACCTCACCGTAACAGCGGAACATCTGAAAAAAAACTACAGGGAGATCCATCCCATGGCTGAAGGAGATGCTTGAGGTAATGTTCGAGGGAACAACAATCGTATGTGTGCGTAAGAACGACAGGGTTGCCATGGCCGGCGATGGTCAGATAACACTGGGCAACCAGATAATAAAGGCAGGAGCCAAGAAGGTGAGAAAACTCTATAACGGTAACGTTCTGGCCGGTTTTGCAGGCAGCACGGCCGATGCAATGACTCTTCTTGAGCGTTTTGAGAAAAGGCTCGAGGAATACAGCGGAAATCTTCTAAGGTCCTCAGTGGAGATGGTAAAGGACTGGAGAACCGACAGGGCACTCCGAAGGCTTGAAGCAATGATGCTGGTGGCTGACAGGTCAAACAGTTTTCTTCTTTCTGGAGCTGGCGATGTTCTGGAGCCGGAGAACAATATTGCTTCAATCGGTTCGGGATCGGGATTTGCCCTTGCTGCAGGCAGGGCCCTGCTTGAGGTGAGTTCCTGGGAAGCAGAGCAGGTTGCCAGAAGGTCCATTGAGATAGCTTCTGAGATCTGCATATACACGGATAACGTAATTACAGTAGAGGTGATATAAAAATGAATAATTCCGGTGAAGCAGGACTTAAACCATCGGTGATCGTAGAGTTTCTTGACAGGTACATAGTGGGACAGGAAAAGGCAAAAAGGGCAGTAGCTATTGCTCTTAGAAACAGGTTTAGACGCAGAATGCTGGAAGAGAGCATGGCCCGTGAGATCGCTCCAAAAAATATACTCATGGTCGGCCCTACTGGAGTAGGAAAGACGGAGATAGCAAGAAGGCTGGCAGAGCTCGTTAAAGCTCCTTTTGTAAAAGTGGAGGCTACCAAGTTCACCGAGGTTGGATATGTGGGCAGGGATGTAGAGTCCATAATACGTGACCTCGTGGAAGCATCCGTCCAGATGGTAAAAAAGGAAAAGATGGAACGTGTTCAGGAACTTGCTGCGGAGAGGGCCGAGGAACGTCTTGTAGATTACCTTCTCCCCAGTACTCCCAAAAAAAACAAGGTTCCTGATTTTATGAAATTCTTCTCTGGAGAACAGGAAGAGCAGCAGGAACCGGAGACAGAGGAAGACGAACGGCAGGAAAGGTTCAGGGAATCCACAAGAAGCAAGCTACTTGCCATGTTAAGAGAAGACAAGCTGGGAGACAGGGAAGTTGAGATAGAGGTCAAGGAAAGTCCCCAGATAGGTATGCCAATGATGGGTGGAGCCGGAATGGATTCCATGGGAATTGACATTACCGAAATGCTGGGTGGAATTCTACCCAAAAAGACCAGAAGGAAAAGCATGAAAGTTTCCCAGGCCAGGAGGATACTCCAGGCTGAAGAAGCAGAAAAACTTGTGGACATGGAAGAGGTAACAAAGGAAGCTATCCGTAAAGCTGAGGAAGAGGGCATTGTTTTCGTGGATGAGCTGGACAAGGTTGTAGCAGGAGGAGCTTCCGGAGGGCCTGACGTGAGTAGAGAAGGAGTCCAGAGGGACCTTCTTCCTGTCGTTGAGGGCTGCCCTGTTCAGACAAAACACGGCACCGTCAATACCGATCACATACTCTTTATCAGTGCCGGGGCCTTCCAGAAGGTAAAACCCTCTGAACTTGTTCCGGAACTCCAGGGGCGTTTTCCAATAAGAGTTGAACTGCAGGCACTTAGCAGTTCAGACCTCTCAAGGATCCTTGTGGAACCCGAGAACAGTCTTCTCAAACAGTACAAGGCTCTTCTCGAGACAGAGGAAGTGAGTCTTGATTTCAGAGAGGACGGCATAGATGCAATTGCAGAGATGGCGGAAAACATGAACCACGAGATGGAAAATATCGGGGCAAGAAGGCTCCACACCATGATTGAACAGCTTCTTGAAGAAATAAGTTTCTCTGCTCCTGACAAAAAAGGAGAGAGTCTTATCATAGATGGAGAATTTGTGCGATCCAGGCTGGTCTCGCTTGTCAGTGACTCAGATATGAGACGTTATCTGCTCTGATAGAGACAGCCTGAATTTATCGCTGAAAAATAAAAGTTCGAGGAGGAATAAAAGATGGAAGATATGGAAAGAACAGAAAAGGATATTCTCGAAGAAAACCGTTTTACAGGTGAAGGAGACGAGATGAAGGATCTTCTCGAAAAGACACGTCTTGTCAGTCGGGCCCTTCAGAGCAGAAGGGAAGGCCTTAAACCGGATTACACAAAATTGTCCAAGCTGCTGTGCGAATTCATGACAGCCAACGTTTACATAATAAACAGGGAGGGAAAAGTTCTCGGTTTTTCATGGGTCAGCGAGTACAGGTCCACCACAGTCCACAAGTTCCTCGAGGAAGGATTTATGCCAGAAAACTTTGTGGAGAAGATGAACCAGCACAGGGAGGCTTTTATAAGCGAGACCGACGGTTATCTTTTTGATGATGACGAAAGAGGCGAAGTACCTGAGAAACATATGCTCTATGTTCCCATTTACGGATCTGCAGAAAGACTCGGTACTCTGATGCTGGTAAGGTTCTTTGATCCCTTCGCAGTAAAGGACCTGATCCTTGCGGAGTATCTTGCTACTCTCGTGGGAATCGAGATCCTTCATGACAGGACCCGTGATATCGAGGACAGATCCAGGGAAAGGCTTGTTGTGCAGATGGCCATGCGTGCGCTTTCCTATTCAGAAGTGGAATCTGTAAAGCATATAATGACAGAACTTGGGGGCCCTGAAGGTGTCGTAATAGCAAGCAAGGTTGCAGACAGGGTAGGAGTAACCAGAAGCGTCATAGTCAATGCACTTAGAAAACTTGAGAGTGCCGGAATAATCGAAAGCAGAAGCCTCGGAATGAAAGGTACCTACATAAAGATCCTCAGCCCTCTTTTTGTTGAAGAACTGGGAATAACTTACGAGGAATAGTTTGCTTCAGGGGGCTATACGCTTTTGGATCTTCTGTTATAATTCCGTAAAAGGGTCCTGTGTCAACACAGGATCTTAAAGGTCTTCCTAATGGCCTTCGGAGGTGGTATAACCTGATCTATGCTGGTTAAATTTTTATTCTGTGTGTAAAATATCAAAACTAATTTTATTTTGGAGGGCAGAACACAGTATGGTTGGAGAAACTGTCAGGGAAAATTCCACTCCCCAGATAGGCGAAATAGCTGATTGCAAGGTGGAGCAGGTTATGCCTTATGGAGCCTTCGTAAGGTTAAGCAACGGAAAAAGAGGAATGATACATATATCCGAGCTTTCTCACAAGTTCGTAAAACAGGTAACGGACGTTCTTCAGGTTGACCAGGAGATCAAGGCCAAGGTGATCAAGATAGACGAGAAGGGCCGTATAGATCTTTCCCTCAAGCAGCTTCAGAGCAAGCCTGCCAGGGACAGGGACAATCGAGGTTCATCTCAGCCGGTGAACAAGGAAGAGAACTTTGAGAAAAAACTCTCGGATTTTCTAAAACAGAGTGAAACCAAGATCACTGA
>CAZFJG010000042.1:0-13056 GCA_964519285.1 uncultured Synergistales bacterium
CTTAAATATGAGAAAGATCAAAAAATACTCAACGGGAAACTCTCATTGAATTCAGGATCACTGATATTGAGCTGAAAGCCATGGCCGTCTCGGCTATTAGCGGATGTAGAAGGGCAGCCATTGCAAGGGGAATTGATACGACGTTGTAGGCGAAAGCCCAGAAGAGGTTCTGCCTTATGACAGTAAAGGTCTTTCTGGATATTGCCACAAGGTCGGCTACCTTGGATACTCCGCCTTTAACTATAACTGCATCAGCGCTGTCTATAGCAAGGTCAGTTCCGGACCCCACTGCAAGACCAATATCGGCGCCTTTAAGCGCCGCCGCATCGTTCATCCCATCCCCGACCATTAGCACCTTGTACCCCCTGGACTGCCAGGACCGGACAATGTCAAGCTTGTCCTCAGGTGTTACTTCAGCATGGATTTCGCTGATACCGGCACTTGCCGCTACAGCCTGGGCTGTCCGAAGACTGTCTCCAGTGGCCATTACGGGTATAATGCCTTCATTCTTAAAGCGTTCAACTGCACCTGAAGCATCTTCTCGCAACTGGTCCTCTATGGCCAGAAAACCTGCCCTTTTTCCATCTTTCAGGACCTCCACAACAGTTCTTCCTTTTTCAAGGTGGGAAGAGTAAATATCAAGATCTCCGGGTTTTCCTACAAAGAACTCCCTTCCGTTCACCTTGCCCGTTACTCCTCTGCCGGCAATTTCCTCCAGATCCTCCACCATTGCCTTTCCTTCGCCCAATTGTCCGATGGCGGAGGCCAGGGGATGGTTCGATTCTTTTTCGATGGAAACCACCGCATCCATAATTTCCGGTGCCAGGTTATGCTCCAAAACAACAGGTTTCCCATATGTAAGAGTCCCTGTCTTGTCCAGTATAACAACTCCAATGTCGCTTGCAGTCTGTATGGCCTCGGCATTCCTTATGACTATACCTTCCCGGGAAGCCGCTCCAGTACCAGTTATAAGAGCCATTGGAGTGGCAAGACCAAGGGCACATGGACAGGCTATAACCATTGTCGTTACAAAGGCAAAGAACCCGGTGGAAAGAGGGGAACGGGTCTCTGTAACCCAGGGCAGGAAACTACCAGCCCAGTCAAGGAAACCGCCAAAGCTGTCGACACCAAAATACCAGAAGAGTCCGCTGGAAAGGGCCAGAAAGGCCACTACAGGAACAAAATAGTTTGTAACCCTGTCAGCAAATGCCTGAATGGGTATCTTGGCACCCTGTGCCTCCTGGATAAGAGCTATCATGCTCGACAGGAAAGAATCCTCACCTACTCCAGAAACCTCTACCCGAAGCACTCCAGTGAGGTTCATAGAACCTCCGGTTACCTCGTCGTCCCTTTTCTTCTCCACAGGAATGGATTCTCCTGTTATCATTGACTCGTCCACTGCTGCCGAGCCACCTGAGACTCTGCCGTCTACAGGAATACGCTCGCCAGGTCTTACAATTACAGTGAAGCCAGGTTTCACTGCCTCTATGGGAACCATTATCTCTCCGTCATCTTTTACAACCCTTGCCTCCTCTGACTGGATACTGAGGAGGGTCTTTATCTCCCTCGAGGCGCGGTCCCGAAGCCATGATTCGATAAACCTTCCTGTCAAATGCAGGGCCATGATCATGGATCCTATGGCTCCAAAGGAGGCTATATCCACTCCGGCAAGGGCCAGTACAGTAGTTACAAGGGCAGCAAGAGATCCCGAGACCACAAGGACATCCATGTTGGCATGCATGTGGGATAGGGCTATCCAGGCTCCTTTGACGCTTCTGAATCCAGCACCGAAAACGACTGCCATACCTCCAGCTATCTCAAGAAGCAGAAATGCCGGGACATGGTATCCTGCCATGTGAAGTATCATCAGTATCATCAGTGGACCTGTAATTGCCCATGAAAGGACCACGTTCCTCCTTGTTTGGATATACCGTCTTTTCTCCGCATCTTCCGGTTTTTCGTATGAAATTGAATATCCGGCACTGCTTACCGCATCCTCAAGGTCTTTCTGGGGAATATCCCTTTCCAGAACCACGAAAGCAGTCTCTGTGGCCAGGTTTACTGCAGCGAAAGAGACACCATCGACCTTTGAAAGGGACTTCTCCACTATGCGAGAGCATGTTGCACAGGTCATTCCGGAAACACGGAAAGAGCGTTTGAGATCTCTCTTATTCTTTTCCTCCATTTGAATACTCCTCTTTATTTTTCATGAAGAACCTGTCTGTTATTTTTCCTCTTCCGCCGGATATCCCGCATCGTCAAGGGCAGAACTAACCTGGCCGGGATCCTCGGTCTCAACAGTAACCCTTTTGGCTTCAAGATCGATACTGAAGTCCTTTAATCCAAGGTTTTCCAGTTCCTTGCTTATCCTGTTGACACAATGCTTACATGACATATCCGGTACCTTGAAAATATACCTGGTCATGGTAATATCTCTCCTTCTGTCTTTTATTTTGATAAATTTTGTGTAATTTTAACACATTACTAAGGAAGAACAATTAATATAAAGTCCTAACCCTTATCCTGACTCCTGCTATCAGTCCTGCGAGGATCGCAAATACAACAAGTCCGGGAGCAAGGAGATTTACCAGGCAGAAAACTATCAGGGCTGTAAGAGGGCTAGTCCTGTAGATCTCCCTGAGGTCCCTGGTTGTAAAAATAATCTGATGTCTTTTTCCCTCTTCCACTATCTCGCCTATCCTGTCAGGCAGATAGCCAAAAAAAGATTTTATCCTGTCAAAAAAACTGTATCCTCTTCCGTAACTCAACGATAATACCTCCCTCTGCGAGATCTATTCTGCTGCTTCAAAGTCAAGGGCAGCAGAGTTAATGCAGTACCTTAAACCTGTAGGTTCCGGGCCGTCTTTAAATACATGCCCCAGGTGACCTTCACACCTTGCACACATAACTTCCGTCCTTACCATCATAAAAGACCTGTCAGTCTGAGTGATTATCCTGTTTTCCTCTATGGGGGACCAGAAACTTGGCCATCCGCTTCCAGAGTCGAACTTGGTCTCAGAGCTGAAAAGGGCAAGGCCACAACCAGCACATCTGTATATTCCTTTCTCATGGTGATCCCAGTATTCCCCTGTAAAGGCAGGCTCTGTGCCCTTCTCTATAAGAATATGATATTCTTCCTCCGTCAGAACAGATCTCCACTCATCTTCCGACCTCACGATCTTTTCCACTTCTATTACCTCTTTCCCACCTTTTTGGCCATTGTTGGTTTCACTTGCAGATACGTAATCCACCACAACAAACATTCCAACTGACAAGAAAAGGGCTAAAGATATTATCCCCTTCATGCTCCCAACACCTCCTGAAAGTCTGTCTCCTGTAAACAGGAAGACAGGAACTTCTTTCTTTTAGTCAGGATACATCAGGATCAACTCCAGTAAAACCGTAAAATACGCAGAAATTCAACTGGAATTTACAGTAGAGGGGTCCTGCCTATCGGAAGGACCCCTCTCAGGTGATCATACACGCTTTTAGCCAGGATCACGCGATGGTAACATCCGCGCTAAGGTAAACGTCCTGTACCGCGTTGATTATCTTTACACCTTCCTCAAAGGGTTTCTGGAAGGCCTTGCGACCGAGAATAAGCCCCATGCCGCCGCCTCTTTTGTTTATAACCGCTGTCTTAACCGCAGCCGCGAGGTCATTCGATCCCGAGGCTCCTCCCGAGCTTATAAGTCCTGCCCGTCCCATATAGCAGTTTGCAAGCTGATACCGAAGCAGGTCAACGGGATGATCAGAGGAGAGCCTGTCATATACAAGATCATTGGTCTTTCCGAACTTGAGCGCCCTGTAGCCTCCGTTCGTCTCAGGAAGTTTCTGCTTTATAATATCAGCCTCGATGGTCACACCAAGATGGTTGGCCTGTCCGGTAAGATCTGCAGCCAGATGATAGTCCGTTCCTTCATTTTTGAAGGATGAATTCCTTAAATAACACCAGAGAATTGTAGCCATTCCCAGTTCGTGAGCAAATTGGAAGGCCTGGGAAACTTCCTGTATCTGCCTCTGGGACTCTTCGCTTCCAAAATATACAGTAGCTCCTACCGCCACTGCCCCCATATCTTTTGCCTGTTCAACAGAAGCGAACATTATCTGGTCGTGACTGTTAGGATAGGAAAGAAGCTCGTTATGATTGATCTTGAGAACAAAGGGTATCTTGTGAGCATATTTTCTCGCAACAGCACCAAGAACGCCAAGGGTACTTGCTACACCGTTACATCCAGCTTCCATGGCAAGCTTTACTATGTTTTCGGGATCAAAATAGGCCGGGTTCGGGGCAAAGCTCGCACCTGCAGAATGTTCTATTCCCTGGTCTACTGGAAGAATGGAAAGGTAACCCGTTCCACCAAGTCTTCCATGGTCAAAGATAGTCTGCAGGGACCTCATCACCGAGGTGGGTCTGTCGGAACCAGCCACTATACGGTCTACAAAATCGGGTCCCGGCAGATGCAGCATATCCGCGGGAATAGTGCTGCTCTTATGACCAAGAATATAAGCTGCGTCATCGCCAAGTAGCGTTACTATTTCATCATAAGTCATTGACAATCAAAACACCTCCAGAATTACATCAGGTTAAAAAATTTCATCCAACTAATATAAATAGTTTACATTGCATTTCCCGTTTTTTCTACCATTTCATCCAGTTCCTTCCTCAGGTCCTCCGGAAGGCCCGGAATATCCAGAGAGAGGAAACCTTTGACTATCAGGGACGTAGCTTCTTCCTCCGAGAGTCCCCTGGCCATAAGGTATTCGATCTCTGCCTGATCTATCTTGCCAACAGCAGCCTCATGGGACATCTCGAGATCTTCCGTACGGGCCTCAAGCTCCGGTATTGCATGGATCAAACCTTTATCCGCAAGGATCAGCCCCTGGCATTCAAGGTGTGCCTTAATTCCCGGGGTTTCCCCGAGAAGATGGCCCCTGGCTATTATCTGGCCTCCTGTAGATACAGCCCTCGAAAGAATATCCCCTCTTGCCCCCTCGCCCCGAAGGATCACCCTGGAGCCCACGTCCATTCTGGAACCGGGAGCTGCCATAAGAATGCTGTTGAAAGTTGCCACTGAGTCTTTTCCTTCAAGAACGGCAGTGGGATACATCTGCAGGTCCTTTGCAGGTTTGAGACATATGTAATTGGAGATAAAAGTTGCTCCATCTTCTACAACTGCTGCCGACCTCGGCCGAACCGCCATATCCTCCGCCCAGTTGTGAACCATGGTAAAGATCAGGGTGGCTCCCTTTTCAACATAATACTCCGTGATACCAACATGCAGCCCCGATCGGACCTCAGGACCGGTAGCACATCCGCTGATTATGTTCAGGGTCGAACCTTCCTCCGCTACAACAATATTGTGGACGTCCTGGGCAAGCCTGTCCTCACTCATGTAAAGACATGCCTGCAGGGGATATCTTACGTTTGCGCCTTTAAAGGAACGTATGAAATATCCCTCAGGCCTATGGGAATCCACCCTGGAAGTATATTCATCCTTTGTCTTTTCCACGGCTTTCCACCAGTATTTTTTAAGACCATCATATTTTTCAAGGGCTGCGGAAGTGGAAAGTATTTCAGCTCCATCCGAACCTGAGCTGCAGTGAACAACCGAATTGTCTTTCTGCAGGAAGCTGCCCAGCCTTTCCCTGCTACTTGCATCGATACCTGCCATGTGAAGAAGTTTCTTCTCGATGTCTGAAAGATCACCGAGGTCCCTGATCTTTTCATGTTCCGGCGCATCCTCAGTGTAATCGGCCATGTCAAGCTGATATTCAGTTTTTTTATCCATTATCTATACCTCCCTCACAGAGACAGCGCTGGCACTCACCATAGCCCCTGGCCCTTACAGTATGAAGGATATCCCCAGGAGTTGCGTGACATATGATCTTGCCGTCGATAAGCACATGTCCCCTGTCCGCCTCCAGATACTCAAGGATGTGACCGGTGTGGGTTATGACAATTGCAGCCTTTCTTCTGGCCCTTTTTTCCTTAAGGGTCATCCCGTTTTCCGGCTCGGGTTTTCTTCCCAGAAGAGTATTTATGGCACTACCTATAAGGGATATATTCTCAAGATCTACTCCTGATTCCGGTTCATCGAGAAAAACAATAGAGGGAGACTGCATTATGAGCTGAAGAAGTTCCGCTCTCTTGATCTCTCCTCCAGATAGACCATCGTTGATATCCCTGTCCAGAAATTCCTCTACGTTGAGCATTGCTGCCGTCCTGTCAATATCCTCTCCGGAAACCTTTGAAGATATCTCCACAAGATGCCTGAGTTTAACTCCCTTTATTGTTGGAGGTCGCTGAAATGATATACCCATTCCCAAAGTAGCTCTTTCATTTACGGGTAGATGGGTTATGTCCTTTCCCCTGAAATATATTTTGCCTCCGGTTATTCTGTAGTTGCCAAATCCCATGATGCTGTTAAGCAATGTTGTCTTTCCAGAACCGTTGGGACCGAAAAAAGCATGAATTTCTCCCTCTCCTATCTGAAGAGAAACTCCTTTAAGCACCTCCCTGCCTGCAACTTCCACGTGTAGATCATCTATAACAAAAAGCGAAGTTTTTTCTTCAATATCTGATACAGTCATGCCATCATCTTCCTTTCGCAAAACCTTTTAAACTACAGGCGGAAAGCACCGCCACCTTGTTGCAGTATACCACCACATCTTAAAGTCTTTCAAACCTGCTCCTCCATATAGGACAGAAACCACCAATCTACTGATATACTAATGTATTAGATCATGGTTTGGAGGTCTTGAAACAATGATCGAAGCAGAGTCAATTTTCGTATTTATCTGTTTAGTTCTTTTTTCATTTTTCTACGGAAAATATGTACCATACAAGTTATACGATCTTTTACAAGGTCCCTCAGAAAAGGGTAAAAAACTGCCAGGGAAAGAAAAGGCCTTTCTTTGCTCTGTAATCTGCCATTTTTCATCATCCATCTTTCCTGGAGCAGTAGCTCTTTATGGAGGACTTTCTCCCTTAATGACTTTTTTCATAGCCCTTGGAGCAATGACTGGCAATATTACAAAAGGCAGAGAAGAAGGAAATCATGCCGGCAACATCTACATTCCTGCAGGCATTTTCGCACCATATTTTCCTCTTGAGGTAATCACTGCCATGACTGCAGCCTCAACTCTGTGGCTTATCCCGGGAAAAATCCCCTGTCTTTCTCTGTTCTCAGTATTTATGGTTCTGATATCTTTTACAGGTCTTTTTTCAATTAATGACCCTGTAATGATCCTTTCATTTGCAGCTCTCCTTTTATTGTCACTTCAAATTAACTACACCACTGTTTCCAGGGAATTTTCACATTTAAAACTGTCATTGAGAAAGAATCTTGTCCGCCGAAAATTCTACCGCTGTCTGGGACTTTTTTTCCCCTGCGTTCTGCTTCCCCTAACAGGTTACCGAATCCTTTCAGCTGTACTATGGACATTGACGGTTCTTCTCTGGAGTGCAGAAATTGGGAAAAAACATTCCCCCCGAACAATGAAATGGGTAAGGATGCTGCAGAAACCAGTTATGAAAAAATCCGAGTACAAAGGGACAAGCGGCACTACGCTATATATAACAGGTTGTGCTGTAGCTTCCCTTTTTTTTGGACCTGCTGCCCCTGTTTCGATGATCATGACAACCCTGGGCGACGCATGGGCAGTTCTCGTGGGCTCCCGGGTCGGTAAACACACCATAGTGAAGGAGAAAAGCCTCGAAGGCTCTCTGGCCTGTTTCCTTATATGTGTCGTATCAGGATGTCTCTTTTTCCAATATTATCCAGTACAGACAGGGAGTTTTTTCGCCATCCTTGCAGGAGCTTCTGCTGCTACTGTTGCAGAACTTTTTTCTGGAAAATGGGACAATCTTGCCATGCCTGTGGTAGCTTCGTTTACTTTATGGATACTACTTTAGTTTTCTGTGCCTTGACATTTGCCTTTAAGACATTTAATATCTTTCAAAATGTTCAGATATTTTAAGACTCACAAAGGAGGAACCACCTTGAGTATAATTCATCGTTCTTTCGTTATTATTTCGATTATTAGCTATTACTTTATTACTCTGCGGGCCCCCTCTGATCTGAGCAAATAATTTCCAAAAACTCTGTCAGAAAAAGGGCCCCTGTTTAAAGGGCCCTTTTTTTATTGGCTGCGTATACCAGGGAGGTGGATATTTTCCAAAAATAGCAGAAGTGCTCCTCAAATTTTTTAATCTTACTAAAAGAAAGGTGGAAAACGAGAGATGACCAATGAACAGAAAACCAGCGCCTTTACTTGGTTTTTGGGAAAACCCTGGTACAAGAAGTACCTTCTCCCTGGATTTATAGCACAGTCAGTAGTAGTAGCAGGAGGATACGGTACAGGCCGTGAACTCGTTGAATATTTTGTAAATTACGGACCAACTGGCGGACTTATGGGAATGTTCTTTGTCACTATTGTACTCTGGGCACTTGTATTCGCTGTCAGTTACGAGTTTGCCAGATCTTTCAAGGCCTATGACTACAGGTCCTTTTTCAAAGCCCTCCTGGGACCAGGATGGATACTCTACGAAATATGCTACATTGTCCTGCTCCTCATAGTTTTAGGTGTTGTCGCAGCAACTTCGGGAGCGATCTTCCTCGAATCCTTTGGCTTGCCCTTTATGGCTGGAGCTGGTCTATTTCTTATCGGTGTAGTAGCCCTGACATACTGGGGATCCAGAGGACTCGAGATAGTCCTGTCATGGTGGTCCTACCTGCTTTATGCAGTTTTTCTTGCTTTCCTCGTCGTTGGAATAAGCAAGGTAGGCGGAGATATAACAGCCAACCTGTCTCTTGGCGAGGTCAAACCTGGATGGGCTCTCGGTGGTTTCAAGTATGCCTTCTACAACCTGGGGACTTTCCCGGCCATCCTTTTTGCCCTTAACTTTATCGAAAGCAGAAAGGAAGCCGTTATTTCCGGTATATGCACTGCGGTTATTACCATGCTTCCGGGATTTTTCCTCTACCTGGTAACCGTGGGATACTATCCCGATATCCTAACTCAGGAAGTACCTTCATACTATATACTTAAACAGCTCAGCCCATGGCTGCTTTCTGTTTTCATGGTAATTCTTTTTGGAACTATGATAGAGACTGGAGCCGGGTTCATCCATGCTGTTAATGAAAGAGTTAACAGCCTGATGATAGATAAAGGCATGGGAGAAATGAAAAAGTCCCAGCGAGGCCTTGTCGGAGGAGTTATGGCCCTTGTAGGACTCGGGGTATCCTCCTTTGGTCTTATCGGACTCATCGCCAAAGGATACGGCACAATATCCTGGGGATTTTTCATTCTTCACGGCGTTGCCCTGTTTACCATAGGTTTGTACAAGATCTCTAAAAAGTCAAAGGCATGAAATTACAGTAAATAAAGAAGTCAGACACGAGACCGTAACCTCTGGAAAACACGGAGGTTACGGTCATTTTAATCGAGAAGTGTTCTTTTCAGAAGCAGGAAATATCTACAGCTACCCTTACCAGTTATTCCAGAATTGCCCTGATCGGTCAAAAGCTGTTATTATGTATGTTTATAAACTATCCATATTTCCAGGGAGAGTGACCAATGGAAAAATATTACCATTATCAGAAAGGAAAGACCCCTCTTCTCATACTGAGCGTACCCCTCGTTGTAATGGTACTTCTCATAAGCAGGGGCCTTTCACAGGGACGGGGATTTCAGGACATCTGGCAGCTTGCTGCAGGTTCTGTTCTTGTACTGGCAGGTATGGTCATTATGAGCGGCATGAAGACCACAGTAACCGGGGGGTCACTTACAATAAGGGTAGGACCGGTCCTGACGGGTAAAACCATTCCAGTCAACGAGATCTCGGGAATTGAGAAAACAGAGATACCATGGTATTCATCGGGGATTAAAAAAATACGCGGTGGATGGCTCTTCAGCGTCAATGGTTCCCCGGCACTGGAAATAAACCTCAGATCCGGGAAACGCTACATCATAGGGACCGACGATCCTGACGGTCTGGCAAAAGCCATTGAGGACAGTATCCAGATCGCCAGTTAAATCAGGAACTTTTCAAAGTTTGATAGTCAGTATTTCCTCAAGTATCTTCACTGATCCCTTTTGCCTTGTCTTTGGTCCTGTGAGATTCTCTCCTCTGGCCCCAACTTCAGAAAGTATCGAATCTTTCTGAAGTAAAGGGTCGAAAATCAGTCTCAAAAGACCCGTTTTACCTTTCAGATCCTTCGAAAAAGGCAGGTCTGCCTGAATAAAGAACCTGTGTTTGTTAAGGTGAACTTTTACGGCTTTACCAGGATCTTCAATACCCGGCAAATGCAATTTAATGTTCAAAAGAGAACCTGAGGGAAGGTCCGACTCTCCCTTGACGTGGAGTTTGTGTCCTTTAACTGATATTTCGGTGACCCTGAGGTCGGAAAAAAGACCTGATGCTGATGCGATTTGTCCCTGCAAAACTATTAAAGATACCACAAGCAGGGCCACCACTGTAAATAGCCTGACAGGGCAGCTTCTCATACTGGCTCCCACCTTTCTGAAATGATCCTTTCCTATTTTTCGTAATAACTGTTATAAAGGTAACGACAATTCAACATATCCTTTTATTTTCCCATAAGTTCCGCGAGGTCCTCTCCAGGTGTTTCCAAAGACCTCAGCAATTTCATGCCAAGAAATTCTGCTTTCCGATCCTGTCTTTCTGCCTGTTCTATTGTAGACACCATACGGTCCCATCTGTTCTGCAGATAGGTCTGGGAATTCCATCTGGCAAGGGCATAATCTGTCATTTTCCACCTTGCGTCGTTTCTTGCATTCTGAAGAACAGCATAGGCATGTCTCATATCACTGCACATGGACCTTGTCTGTCCAGTAGCTTCAGAGGGTAACTCCAGGGAAGAGATCCGGAGCTTCAGCCTGAGAAATTCCTGTCCGGCCAGGTCCATGGCCTTTTTAAGTTTTTTCTCATCTTTACCTGATGATGTCCATTTCCTGAAATTATCGTTCAGGCTCAGCCATATAGAATCTGACTGTCCGGCCAGAGCATCCACCTTCTGGAAAAAATCCAGGGCTTTTTCCTGAGAAACACTTAAAATATGGGGTTTAAGCCAGGAGAGGACATTTGCCCCATTTCTCTTCAGAGTGATAACGGAGGATCTGCCTGAACCGGCCCTTCTGGCTAGTATATTCTCTACCTCTAAAGGATCCAGCCCTGAAATATCCACATGGTCCACTTCAACCAACTGGTCTCCTTCTCTTATCCCCGCTCTATCTGCAGGGCTGGCTGGAAAAACCTGTTCTACAGGGTAATAGCCATTTTCGCCGGGGAAACCAAGTTCCATTCCCGATATTGAAAGGGAATTTTCGGCAAAAGCTGAAAGTGGCATAAAAGCCATACACAAAGTTACAGCTATAATGCAGATCCCTCTTTTCATTATTTTTCACCCCTATTGTAGTTTCTGTTTGGTAGACATATCAATATTGGCATTATTTAAGCTATTTTGCAACGTCCTTTCCTGCTTACGATGGATCTGCAACTCTTCCCATAAACAATATCGTGTTAATTTCTTCGTGGTAAAGAATGAACATAAAAGGATGATCCAGCGTCATCTTTACAGGTTCTGCAGGAATGGATGCAGCCTTGATACCTGTTCCGGTTGCAGCAGCAGCTTCTGTCCCTTTCTCATCAATCCTGAAAAATGAAGCGTGGACCACTTCCGAGAGATAGAGCTTTTCTCCGGAAGATATTCCGCTAAGATCCGATTCCACTGGGCTGAATACATGGGTCATCCCAAGATCTTCAAGTATTTCTGCAACCTGAAACCTGTCTTTCATCTCGAACTTAGGAAAGGACAGGCTGACCCTTTCGGGCCTCATGGACTTTCTGATGGAACTTATATATTCTCCGGAGATATCCTTTCCCACTTTTTCAAGACCTGCAGTTTCCCTCGGAGAGATAACCAGAAGGGAATAATTACCCTCAGCATAAGGCATATCCAGGGCCTGGATATCATTGTCACTGTAATAGTTCCATCGTTCTGTTTTTTTCATAAAAGGGATTCCAGGAATATTTTCTGTGACGGTTTTGAAAACACCTTTTTCTGTCTTCGAGGGATCGAAGGGCTTTGCCCAGTCTCCTCTGAAATAAACAGCATTTACCAAAACAAGCCTGGTCATGCTGTCGAAGGAGTCCTTTCCGAATAGATCCTTTATGCGGCCGGAGGTCCTGTCTTCTACCCAGGAATTGATCTTTTCTGCAGACTTCACGGGATACAGGAAAAAATCAGTCTCACGAAGTTCTGAATGGTACGTCTCCTCCAGAACAGACAAAAAGCTTTCCTCAACGGGATATTCAGGCATGCTCCATAGAGAATTCGCAATCCGGACTTCAAGATCCGGACTATCCTTCTGCATAACCTCCATAAGTTCCTTTATCATCGGATGTCTCTGATCATCGGAAACTGTCAATCCAAGGACCTGCTCCATCTGCCAGGCTGTCCGTCCTTCAGCTCCTTCATAGACCATCGAAAGGGCAGAATGGATGCTGAAAGGAGAAAAACAGATATTTCCCGTGTCTTTTGAGGCAAGTCGGGAGTAGAGATCAACATCGAAGCTATTCCTTAATTCTGTATCCCCTTCCATTTTTATATCACTACTATCACAGGCTAATGCACCAGTCACAGCAGTTATCGTTAGAAATAACACAGAAATTAAAAAAACTGCTGATCTGTAATTCAACATTATTGATCACCGTCCCTTTCCAGTATGGGTATCCTGTCCATATCCTGATTCTCCCATCTGATCCTCACAAAACAACCAGTAAAAACAGTGATTTCATTTTCCTATCCGCCAGAGACCATATGCAGGGTATCTACCTTTGCACCATCTGGAACTCTTGTTTTTTCATACTGGTCAGGCTTTACCGGCATCCCGTTTATCCATACCGCAATATCTGGAAATTTCCATCCCTTTCTATCGAAAACCTGCTTTACAGTCATTTCCTGTTGCCATTCCATTTTTTCGCCGTTTACAGTGATCATACTGTTATTTCAGTTTCTCCCCGACTAT
>CAZFJG010000043.1:0-13023 GCA_964519285.1 uncultured Synergistales bacterium
ATCATCGGCTTTTCTTACTTCTTCACTGCTGTAAAGAAACATTCCTCATTCCTCCATTATGACAATAGCTACTGTCATACCTCTTTCATGGGAAATACTTACAGAGAAGCTGTATCTCGAAAGAGAATTATCCATTTTTAAGATCTTGTCAGACAGACAAAGAGATATCCCATTCTTTTGCCTCTGCAGCCATATTCCCTGAAACACCACAGAAAAGAAATCAAGCCCACTTGCTTTGACGAATGCTTCTCTAGCTGCAAAAGATGAAGCAAAATGCCTTTCCGGATGTTTACTGTTCCTTGCGTACTTTATCTCTTCTGGGACGAAAACTCTTTGTACAAAGTGTTCGCTTTCTATCCTTTCTCTTATTCTTGAATCCAGACAGAGATCGATACCAAGTCCCTTTATCAATATATCATCTCTCCCGTACAGGCTAATAATTCAGCTATTAATTTACAACTTTTGCCACAAAAAAATGCGGCCTAAAGGGCCGCATTGTATGCAATATGGTGGGTGGTGCAGGACTCGAACCTGCGACCTCTTCCGCGTCAAGGAAGCGTTCTTCCTCTGAACTAACCACCCAACGCTGCAAGATTGTACAATCCCTGAAGACAGTTGTCAACTGAAACAGATAACTCTTTTAATCAAAGTCCGGAGCCGCTTGGTAAAAAAGTTCATTTCTTTTACAGTTTTTTCAGGCATTTCCTTGTAATTCCCATTCCTTCAGAAATAGCTTCAGAGGAAATATTAAGTGCTGGCCTGTATCGAATAGTTTTCGGGCCGCAGGGAAGTACCAGCATCCGTTCATCATGAAGCAAAGACAGAAAACGATCGCGAGTATCGGTATCTGGAAGGTCATACGCACACATAAGACCTTTCCCTCTTACATTCCGTATTACCTGAAACTCCTCCTGAATATCCAGAAGAGATTCGAATAGCAGGGGTCCAACTTTCCTGGCAACATGTTCAAGAATATTTTCTTCCCTGTATATTTCCAGATATTTACTGGCCCTTACCATGTCAACGAGATTACCTCCCCAGGTAGAATTAAGCCTGCTCGAAGTGTTCCAGCAGTTGGAAGATATTTCGTCGATCCTTTTGTTGGCACATATACCGCAAACCTGTGCTTTTTTTCCGAAAGCAAAAATATCTGGTCTTATTCCATGATGCTCCCATGCCCACATTTTCCCTGTTATACCCATTCCACTTTGAACTTCATCGAATATGAGCAGCAATTCCATTTCGTCACAGATCTTCCTGAGTTCTCTGAAAAAAGAGGTGCGGAAGTGGTTGTCACCACCTTCTCCCTGAATAGGCTCAATAATTATTGCACAAAATCCGTCGGGATCTTCAGCCAAAATATTTTTTATCTGGGATATAGAGAACTTTTCAGCCCAATCAATCATGGATTCATATTTATCTTCAGGCCAGAAAACTTTTGGATTCAAAACCTTTTCCCAGTTGTCAAATTTGGCAAAATACTTTGTTTTGTTAGGCTCAAAGGTATTTGTAAGGCTCAGAGTATAACCACTTCTTCCATGAAAGGCCTCATTGAAATATATGACTCTCGTCCCCTTTTGGCCTTTAAAGGCCTCCTTCTCACCTATACCGCCCCTCTCAATAAGTTTCTGAACCTTCCAGTCCATTGCAACCTTTAATGCATTTTCTACGGCAAGGGTTCCGTAATCAATAAAAAAAAGATGCTCAAATCCATCTGGTACTGCGATCTGCGAAAACAATTCAACGAATTCAGCATATTCTCTGGTGTATATATCTGAATTTGAAATTTTGTTTATGGCAGCTCTGAAGATCTTTTCCTTGAACTCCTTATTGGCAAGTTTTGGATGGTTCATGCCAAAAGGGGCAGATGCGACAAAGGAATAAAAGTCCAACCATTTTTCCCCGGATATCGAATCAGTTATGTAACTGCCTTCAGACCTTTCCATATCGATAACTACCTCAAAACCGTCGCAAAGAAGCCACCTGGAAATTGTTGGCAGAACGTCAGCTGGTTTAATTGAGCAATTGCTGTGTGAGTCCATTTTAAAACCCCCCTGTGGAAACATGTTTTATCAGTGTTTATTCATCCTTATTGTAAAAAATGGCCTACTGCAGTTATGCGCCCTGTTTCCTGTTACCAGATCTCGGATTCTAATTCCGTTAAAGACAAAAAATACAGGGTAAAAGTCACTGCAAGAAGATCAGCACTTCTTCCTGGATTAATGTTCTTCCTCGTGAAAAGATTATTCATATACAGGATATATCCTCTTCCCTCGGCTGTCCCCATCCCACCAGCATTTAATGCATTTGAAGCCATTTTTCTTACTGTATTCTCAAGGTGCTCGGGGGGAATACTGGTTCCATTAGTGTCCATAGCTGAACATCCAGAAAGACTTAACTTTCTTCCTCTTTGAGCTGCTGTTTCAGTTTTTCAACAGCAATTCTGGAAAGATCACTTCCTCTTTCGGAAGCTGCAAGTACAGCATTCATGAAAGCTGTTCTTACACCGGCAGCTTCAAGTTCATAAATCCCAGCGATCGTTGTTCCTCCAGGAGTTAATACCTGATCCCGAAGTTCAGAGGTATGAAGACCGCTTTCAAGAACCATTTCAGCAGCACCGCTTATCATGGTAAGGGCAGCTTTTGAAGCCAGTTCTTTAGGTATTCCCGCTTTTATTCCTCCAAGAGTAAGGGCCTCTGCCACAGTGTAGATATACGCAGGACCGGATCCAACTATTGCAGTCAGTGGATTCATAAGACTTTCATCAACCTGTTCTGCTGTCCCCATGGTCTCGAACAGGGAGTTCACTGTTTTACATTCCTCTTCACTTAAAAGAGAATTGGGAGTATAGAAGATAAAACCTTTCTGAATGGCAATACATGTGTTGGTCATGAACCTCACCCACTTAATATTGGGAAAAACTGAATTGTAAAGCGCAAGCTCAAGACCTGCAGCTATAGAGAGAAAGAGCTTGCCCTCTGCAAGATCAGAAACTCCTTCTACTACAGGAATTACAAGATGGGGCTTCACCGCAAAGATAACGATATCAGAATCCGATGCAGCCTTTCTGTTATCTTCATCTATCTTTATTCCGAACTCTGCAAGGTGTGCTGCATTTTCTGGGTCGGGTCTGGTTGCATGCACCCTGTATCCTTCTCTGGCCAGATTCCTCGCCATTGCACAACCCATAGTTCCGGCACCGATCACTGCCACTGAAGGCAAAGTCTTTTCTAACATGTGCATCCTCCTTTTTAGTTATAAATGACCAGTATCACAATTGACAGATCTGTACCATTCATAAATGCCAATTGCGCAAGCTACACTCACATTGAGAGAACCTGTATTCCCAGCCATAGGTATCTTTCGAAGTTGGTCACAATTGCTCTTTACCAGGCGGGACAATCCTTCTCCTTCTGAACCGGCAACAAGGACGTTTCTTTTCGTGGACATCCCTTCCCATAACAGGGCATCTGCTTCTTGATCCAGTCCGGTTATCCAGTAACCGGCTTTCTTCAATTGATCAATTGACCTTGAAAGGTTGGTAACAGTGACAACTGGCATTCTCAAGGCAGCACCGCTGCTGACTTTAATTACAGTACCTGTTAATGAGACTGACCTGTTTTTAGGAATGATGATTCCGTCCGCTCCAAAAACTTCCGCAGTTCTGATAACCGCTCCAAGGTTATGGGGATCCTTAATATGATCCAGCATGATAAGGAGAGATTTATCTTTCTTTCCAACAATATCTGAGATCAGCTCTTCCAGAGAAACATCAACGGGAGGTAAAACCAGGGCAAGAATACCCTGATGGTTCTCTCCTTCACAGAGTCGGTCAAGATCCGACCTGTTTGCAAATTCCACAGCAACTCTTCTGGATTCTGCAAGTTTTGAAAGTCTGGCAAGGTCCCTGTCATTCCGTTTTTTGTTTATTACTATCTTACTGCACCTTTCTGGTTCACTTTCAAGAAGCATCTCAACTGCATTTTTCCCCCAGCATAACATCTCATTATTGTTTTTTTTCAAAACCCTTTTACAAACCTCCCATGTCCTTCATTTCCGAAACGTATTCGAAAAGATATTTGCCCGTGTAGCCTTTTTCTCTCTGCATTATCTCTTCTGGAGTTCCTTGATCTACCAGGTAACCTCCACCAGATCCTCCCTCTGGTCCAAGATCTATTATATGATCGCATGAAGCAATAACATCCAGATTATGCTCTATAAGGACCACACTGTTACCCTTCTCTACAAATTTATGAAGTATTTTCAGGAGTTTTTTGATATCCGTATAAAAAAGACCGCTTGTCGGCTCGTCCAGCAAATACAGAGTATGTCCCGCAAATCTTTTGCTGAGTTCCTTGGCTAGCTTTACCCGTTGAGCTTCGCCGCCGCTAAGGGTCAATGCGGATTGTCCTAACTTTATATATCCCAGACCTGCCTGCTGCAGAACTACAAGTTTTGCAGCTATTGCAGGGATATCAGCAAAAAATCTAGCTGCCTCATCTACTGTCATTTCAAGTACATCACTGATATTTTTACCCTTGTACTCTACTTCAAGGGTTTCTCTGTTGTACCGTTTTCCATTACATACTTCACAGGTAACGTAAACATCAGGTAAGAAAAGCATGGATACCCTGACTGATCCTGCACCTCCACAGGCTTCACAGCGACCTCCCTTTACATTAAAACTGAAACGTCCAGGTGTGTATCCCCTAACCTCTGATTCAGGCAATCTTGAAAAAAGTTCACGGATCAGTGTGAAAACTCCAGTATAGGTAGCCGGATTGGATCTGGGAGTTCTTCCTATAGGGCTTTGATCGATAAGCACGGTGTTCCGGAGATCTTCCCACCCCTCCATTGATGAATATTTCCCGGGTCTTACCCTGTAATTTCTATCCGCAAGTCGTCGGATACCTTTGTAAAGGACCTCGTGCATCAATGAACTTTTCCCTGATCCCGAAACACCTGTAATACAGGTGAACAGCCCCTTTGGAAAAGAAACATCGATCTTCTTTAAATTATTATGTTCCGCACCCTTGATAGAAAGCCACGATGATGGTCTTCGGACACCAGGTTCAACTCTTTTTACAACTCCTGATGCCTTGCCAAGCAGATAAGGAGATGTGAGGGAATTCTTTGCAACCAGGTCTTTAGCTTCACCTGACTGAACTATCTCTCCACCTGATTCTCCGGCGGCAGGACCCATTTCGATGATATGATCTGCAGCCAGCATTGTATCTCTGTCATGTTCAACAACTATCACGGTATTTCCCAGATCCCTTATTGAAGAAAGAGTCTTCAGAAGTCTCCCTGTATCCCTTGGATGAAGACCGATCGTAGGTTCATCAAGAACGTACATTACACCGCTGAGTTTGGATCCGATCTGGGTAGCAAGCCTTATCCTCTGACTTTCTCCACCACTTAGAGTATCGGCCCTGCGTTCGAGATTCAGATAATCTACTCCAACATCAACCAGAAAAGTCACTCTTTTTCTTAGCTCCCTTAATATTTGACCTGCTATCTGGAAATCCTTTTCCGATAATTCAAGGGAATCAAGAATTTTTACCACTTCGTTAACAGGAGTTCTGACAAAATCAGAAATTGTGTACCCTGAAACTTTAACCATGAGAGCTTCAGGTCTGAGTCTCAAGCCTTGACAGTGCTCACAGATATCTTCGTATCTGTAACGAGCAAGTTCTTCTGTAACATTGTCGGAATCGGTATCCCTCCATCTTCTCTCCAGCCAGGGTATAAGACCCTCATAACGTCCCATGTATTTTCGATTCTTTCCCTTGTTTTTAAACACAAGTGGAATTCTTTGACTTGAACCGTAGAGGATAAATTCACTGACCTCTTTTGGCAGTGAACTGAAAGGCTCGTCAAGATTCCAGTTATTATGCCCTGCAAAGTGCTGGAGTTTGGTGATCATGTAATGCTTCCTTCCCCAGGGGAGAAGAGCTCCATCAGGGACATTTCTTTTCGGGTCAACTGCAAGTTCGTCAGAGAAATACTGATGGCTTCCCAGTCCTGAACAGTTGGGACAGGCCCCGGATGGATTGTTGAATGAAAAAAGTCTTGGTTCAACCATGGGAAGCGTAATATCACAGTCAGGGCAAGAAGAATTCTCTGTCAGTAACTTTTCTTCGCCTTCCTCAGTCAATATCAGAACAGACCCGCCACTGATCTCGAGAGAAGTTTCAACTGCTTCAGAAATACGCCCTCTCCTGTCCTCAATTACTTTAAGCCTGTCTATCACTACCTCGATAGAGTGCTTTTTGTTTCTGTCAAGGGGAATATCCTCTTCCAGCCAGTACTGGGTCCCATCTACCCTTACACGCATAAAACCTTCTTTTTTATTTTTGGTAAAAAGGTTTTTGAACTCCCCTTTTTTGGAGCGGACCTGAGGTGCAAGAACGTGGATCTTTTTGTTTTTAAAGTTTTCGTAAATAACCTCGATTATTTCATCCAGACTGTGACTTCTAACAGGTTTACCACATTCAGGACAATATGGAATACCTATTCTTCCGAATAGTAGCCTTATGTAATCGTATATCTCTGTGACTGTTCCTACAGTGGACCTTGGATTATGAGATGTCCCTTTCTGCTCTATAGATATTGCAGGAGAAAGTCCTGATATGTCATCCACGTCAGGTTTGTTCTGAATACCAAGGAATTGCCTGGCGTAGGATGAAAGTGATTCAACGTATCTTCTCTGGCCTTCTGCATACAATGTATCAAAAGCCATAGAGGATTTCCCTGACCCGGAAGGTCCGGTTATTACGACAAATCTGTCTTTAGGTATTTCTACGCTTATGTTTTTTAGATTGTGTTCTCTTGCTCCCTGTATTTTTATTGCTCGATTCAACGGATCTCGCTCCCTGCTGTTTGTCTGAAAGAATATCTCTTATTCTCGCAGCCTTTTCAAAGTCAAGTTTTTCTACAGCTTTCCACATTATTTCTTCAAGTACCTCTACTGGCATATCAACCATTTTATCAGGTTCAGCTACTCGCTCTGCTTTTCCTTCTGTTACCAGTTCTTCAGGCAAAAGACTTACAATGTTTTTTGAAATGGATTGGGGCTTTATCCTGTGCAAACGATTGTACTCAAGCTGCTTTTCCCGTCTCCTTCGGGTTTCTTCAAGGGCACCTTTAATACTGTCAGTTTCTTCATCGGCATAGAGAATAACATTTCCGCCAATATTTCTTGCAGCCCTGCCCATTGTCTGGATCAGTGCTCTTTTTGATCTTAAAAACCCTTCCTTGTCCGCATCAAGAATGGCCACAAGGGTAACTTCCGGCAGGTCTATACCCTCCCTCAGGAGGTTAACTCCTACCAGAACAGATATATCATTTTTTCGCAGATCCCTTAGCAATTCGGCCCGCTCAAAAGTATTTAACTCTGAATGGATGTATTTTACTCTGAACCCCAATTCTTCGAGGTATTGTGCGAGATCTTCGGAAGATCTTTTCGTAAGTGCCGTAACAAGGGCATTCTCACCCTTTGCAGAAATTTCCCTTAGTCTTGATACAAGGTCATCTATCTGATCAGAGGCAGGTAAAACCACTACTTGCGGATCAACAACGCCGGTAGGCCTTACTATCTGTTCAACTATCTGCTTGCTTTCTTTATATTCCCAGTCTCCAGGTGTTGCTGAGACAAAGATCACATTATTCATGAATTCCCGAAATTCATGCCACTGCAGGGGTCGATTGTCGAGACAGGATGGAAGACGATAACCGTTTTCAACCAGAGTCGTCTTTCTCGCTCTGTCTCCATTGAACATTCCTCTTATCTGGGGCAGGGTCATGTGTGACTCATCTATGACCATCAAAAAATCATCAGGGAAGAAATCCAGCAACGTACCGGGTGGTTCTCCTTCAGACCTGCCGTCAAGATATCTTGAATAGTTTTCAATACCGGAACAGTAACCAAGTTCTGCTAGCATTTCCATGTCATATTTCGTTCTCATTTCAAGTCTCTGGGCTTCAACGTATTTTCCAGCTGACCTGAACTTTTCTACCTCTATCACCATCTCTTCGGTGATCTTTTCCATTGCATCTTTTATTGCTTCCATGGAAGTAATATAATGCTGCGCCGGAAAGATAGCACCACTTTCCTTTTCAGATATAAAACCATTAGTTACTGGATCGATCTCTTCAATCTTTTCTATTTCCTCGTCAAAAAAGGAAATTCTAAGCGCAGTATCACTGTAAGCTGGAAATATTTCAACAATATCTCCTCGAGCTCTGAAGTTTCCCGGTGACAGCACAACATCATTTCTTTTATAATGGTTATCTACAAGTCTCTTGAGGAACTTGTACCGGTCCCATTCTTCACTTTTCTGAAATCTGAATATAGCTTCCTCGTAACTCTGCCTTTTTCCAAGGCCATATATACAGGAAACACTTGCAACAACAATAACATCCTCCCTTTCCAGGAGGGATTTGGTTGTGGCGAGTCGTAGTTTTTCTATTCGTTCATTTATAGACGCGTCTTTTTCTATATAGATATCACTGGAAGGAATATAAGCTTCTGGCTGATAGTAATCGTAGTAACTCACAAAATAATTGACTGAATTATCGGGGAAGAAAGACTTGAACTCACTGTAAAGCTGTGCAGCGAGAGTTTTATTGTGGGCTACTACGAGAGTCGGCTTTTGAATTTCCTGAATTACATTGGCTATTGTATAGGTCTTTCCACTCCCCGTTACTCCCAGGAGAGTCTGCATACCAGGTTCCCTACAGCCTTTAACCAGCGCTTCAATTGCTTTTGGCTGATCTCCCGAGGGAGGCCATAGGGAGTTTATTTCAAAGGGCTTCTGTGATTTATTCATTATGATCATCACCTTGATCTAAATAAAACAATGGGAACAAGGAAAAAGAGCGCCGGGAATCATCCCCTGCGCTCTTCCCTTTTCCCTTCTGTTTGATACTTCCATTGCTGTTTCAAAAGTAAAAGTACAGATGCTTTTAATTCTACTTATATTGGAACCGTTCCAAGGTTGTCAGAACCAGGGTTATTTTCTTTTTTCTTTTTGTCCTGGGCCGATTCAGTCGTTGACTCCGCAGATTCATCTGATGAGGGGCCTTCCCCGGTTTGATCTTCAGTCTCTATTCCCAGCAATCTGTCAAGTTCCTTTCCTTCAATAACCTCCTGCTCCAGAAGGGCAAGGGCTACCTTTTCTACCTCATCGTTGTGGGATATTAATAAATCTTTCACTTTTTTATAACACTTGTCTATAAGTGCCCGAATCTCCTGGTCTATTGCATAAGCGATTTCTTCACTGTAGTTTCTCTCATCTCCAATATCTCTGCCGAGGAAAACTTCCTGACGCTTGTGTCCAAGCTTTACAAGACCAAGATTGTCGCTCATACCAAATTCCATAACCATCTGTCTTGCTATCTGTGTTGCTTTTTCCAGGTCATTTCCGGCACCTGTGGTCACATCTCCGAAAATCAGCTCTTCAGCCACTCTTCCACTAAGAAGTATACATATTCTGTTCTCAAGTTCCTTTTTAGACTGAAGGAACCTGTCCTCTTCAGGAACTTGCAGGGTGTAGCCGAGAGCCATATGCCCTCTTGGAATTATGGATATCTTGTGTACAGGATCAGAACCTTTAAGGTATTTTGCTACCAGTGCGTGCCCTGTTTCATGGTAAGCAATGATCTTCTTTTCTGCAGGGCTGATAAGCCTGCTTTTTCTCTCTGGTCCAGCGAGTACTCTGTCTATACCTTCCTCAAAATCCTTCATTTCAATTACTTTTTTACCTTCCCTTGCAGCTAACAGCGCAGATTCGTTGACCAGGTTCGCGAGGTCAGCTCCGACAAATCCTGGAGTCCTTCTTGCAAGTATCCCGAGATCAACACCATCTGCCACTTTTTTCCCTTTCAGGTGAACATTGAGTATTGCTTCTCTTCCGTTAACATCAGGTCTGTCAACAACTATATGTCTGTCAAATCTTCCCGGCCTGAGCAACGCCGGGTCAAGAATATCAGGTCTGTTGGTTGCGGCAATAAGAATTATTCCCGTGGATTCATCAAAACCGTCCAATTCTACAAGTAATTGGTTAAGGGTCTGCTCTCTTTCATCGTGACCTCCACCAAGACCGGCTCCTCTATGCCTTCCTACTGCATCCATCTCGTCTATGAAAATTATGCAGGGTTGATATTTCCTGGCCTGTTCAAAAAGATCCCTGACCCTGGAAGCACCTACACCGACGAACATCTCCACAAAATCCGATCCGCTGACACTGAAAAAGGGGACATCCGCCTCTCCGGCAGAAGCTCTTGCAAGGAGTGTTTTACCCGTTCCAGGGGGACCAAGCAACAAAACTCCCTTGGGAACTCTTGCCCCGAGGGAAGCGAATTTGCCCGGATCTTTAAGATATTTAACAACTTCTGTAAGTTCTTCTTTAGACTCTTCACAACCGGCTACATCGGCAAAGGTTACTTTAGGTCTGTTGTCGATAAAAAGCTTGGCTTTGCTTTTTGCAAAGTTCATGACCTTACTGCTGCCACCCTGCATATGGTAAAGGAAAAATATCCAGACCCCAATAAGCAGCAGAGTTGGAAAAAGAGATGACAGCATAGCCCCCCACCATGGAGTCTCCTGGGGAGGTTTGACCTGAACATTTACACCTTTATCCACCAGATTATTTGCAAGGTCTCCCTCGCCAGCTATATAAGTCTTAAAATCCTGTCCGTTTGTAAGACTTCCAGTAACGACAGTATCAGAAATAGTTACATCTTTTATTTCGCCTGTATTCACCGATTTAATGAATTGTGAATAACTTATGATGTTTGCTTCCTGTGGCCCCTGGGCCGGAGACAGAAAAACATTTACAAGGCTGACCACAAGTACTATCAGGATCAGGTAAAGACCCAGATTTTTTGCTAAACGGCGCAAATGATCGCCACCTTCCTTATTTTAATCAGTTATTTATAGAGCTGTCACTCTGGTTTTCTTTAACTTGCATTATCGCGGGAAGGTTTCTCCATTTTCCCGCAAAGTCAAGACCATATCCTACTACAAAAGTGTCAGGAATTACAAATCCTGTGTAATCGATATTTACATCTATCTCGCGTTTTTCTTTCTTGTCAAGAAGTACGCAGACACTTACACTTCGTGGAGACCTTTCCTCAAAAAGTTTCTTTATGTAGGAAAGGGTCAGCCCTGTATCAACAATATCTTCAACGATCAGTACATCCTTGCCTTTGATGCTCATGTCCAGATCCTTGTTGATCTTTACGATACCACTGGTTTTTGTGGAATCCCCGTAGGAAGAAACTGCCATAAAGTCAAGGAACACATTTACATCAGATATCTCTCTTACAAGATCGGAAAGAAATATAACAGAACCTTTCAACACTGAAACAATAACGAGATCATGGCCTTTGTATTTTTTATTAATCTGTTCCGCCAGATCTGCTATCCTGTCCTTGATCCTGTCAGCACTAATCAAAACAGAATCCGGTGAACTATTCATATGATAACCCCTCCGTCATTTTATTTTCCAGAGATAATCTGTAAAGGACAGGACTTTCAGTATGATCGCATTTACGAAAATTACTTGTAAAGTCGCTATTACAGTCAGGTACCGGCACCCAGATTGTCCCGTCCTTGTATTCGATCATTGGCCAGACTGTGTGAAGCCACCATGGAATTATCTCGAGAAACACTTTAGCTTTTGGGTAATTGTTTTCGGAAAGAGCCAATATGTGCAAACTATCTTCAGGATCAAAGTATCGAAATGTCTGCAGATATCCTGATCTCTCCCGACCTTTATAGCTGTCTTCAGGAGAGATCCTGACTGACCAGCACGCAAATGATCTTTCAATGCCTCTTTTTGAAACCTCCAGTGTAAAACTATCAAAGGGCTTGGACAATATATCTTTTCGGTGCATAAGAGAAAGGTTGCCTTGACCTGCTACGATCTCAATATCCCTTTCCCATTGAAATCTGAATCTACCTGAACTATAGATAAGATCAGAAAGATTATTCAATCTTTTGTACGAAAGGACACCTAATCCTGCTCTATGTCCAAGTCTTCTAAGTACAATACGAAGAGCATTTTCTCCAAGTTTGCGAAGATATCTCATATCCAGGGTGACTATACCATAAGGGAGGTATCTAATGGAACAATTGAGAAGAGAATCACCGACAAGTTCCTCATTTTCTCTGGCAAACCACATATTATCTGCAGTCGAAACAATATGTTCCCGTGATCTTGAATTTAAATGTTCCTCCATCCATGGGATCAGTTCATGCCTTATTCTGTTCCTTGTAATTGCAATATCGTCGTTCGTTTCATCGTCTCGCCAGGCCTGTCTTTCTCCTCTGAGAATATCCCGGAGTTCTTCCCTGTAAAAACCTATAACAGGTCGAACATAAATATCCCGGCAATCGGGAATTCCGACTAATCCATATGGACCGGTTCCACGTGCAAGATTATAAAGAACTGTTTCTACTACATCATCTGCTGTGTGGGCCAATGCGACAAATGAACCTGAACAGCTTTTTATTGCTTTGTTAAGAAAGTCATATCTCAATCTTCTTGCTGCCTGTTCTATAGATTCTCCTTTTCTTTTCATGTCCGGGACAGACACTTTACCACCAATAAAGGGGACTTCCCATTTTTTACAGAGATCTTCTACAAAACTGGCATCTGATACTGAAGATTCTCCCCTGATACCATGTTCAAGGTGGGCCACTACGACATTTCCCTTCCAGAGATAACGAAATAACCATAACATGGCAACTGAATCGCTTCCACCGGAAACTGCAAGTACCACAGGAGCTTTCGAGTTCCACCATCCCTGTTTTTCTCCAGCTTCTCTCAGTCTTTCTTCAATATTTTCCCAGAAACCAGAGCTTTTGCTTTTTCTGCCAGTTGACTGATTATCCGTTTTTGATTCACACCTAACACAGTAAAATAAAAAAATGGCGGGAAAGTTCCCGCCATTATTATAATCTCAAATGGTGGCGGTGACTGGAGTCGAACCAGTGACACTACGGGTATGAACCGT
>CAZFJG010000044.1:0-13019 GCA_964519285.1 uncultured Synergistales bacterium
CTGATATTGTAGTGAAACGGTCAGAGGAACTGCTGAAGCATTTTGAGGACCCTTCAGGGTCATCCTGGAACATGGCTCATTCATCGACATATCCAGTTACTTCAGGAGCTCAGCTTGAGATGTTCTCAGCCGAGAAGGAAGGGATCATTGAGGAGCTTGCGAGTATTGAACCCGATGAAATAACTCCTCTTAAAGCGCTTGAAATTCTCTACCGTCTCAGCTCCAGGAGCAGGAAGGTGAATGGCAAATGAGACATATTCAGAGGCTCCACAGTTCTCTTGCGAGCAAAATAGCTGCCGGGGAGGTCATCGAGAGACCTGTTTCGGTAGTAAAAGAGCTTCTTGAAAATTCAATAGATGCAGCAGGTACCAGGATAACCGTGTCTGTTTTTCAGGGAGGCAAATCCGATATTATAGTGGAAGATGACGGTACCGGTATTCCTGTAGACGAACTTGAGCTGGCTGTTGAATCTCACGCTACGAGCAAGATCTCTGCTGAAAGGGATCTTGAAAGTATCTCAACTCTGGGATACCGTGGTGAGGCATTGTGGAGTATAAGTTCTGTGAGCAGGCTGGAGATAAGAAGCAGAACTCCGGATAGTTCTTCTGGCGGAATTCTTTCACTGCAGCCGGGAGAGAAGGAACCCAGGATCGACAGTATAAACTGTTCCCCGGGGACAAGGGTACAGGTTTCGGACCTTTTCTTTAACCTGCCGGCCAGGAGGAAATTCCAGGGAAGTGCCAGGGGAGAATTCACAAGGATATCCCGGCTGGTAAGAGATTTTGCGCTTCTATATCCTGAAACTGGTTTTACTCTGATTCACGACGACAGAGATGTTTTCAGTTCTCTCGGTTGCAATACCAAAAGGGAAGTTCTTGAGTCGATCTGGGGTGACGAACCATCTGTTCTATATTACGATCTGAAGGAAAATGGAATGGAAGTTGAGGTCTGGTATCAGCCCTTTAGTGGAAAGAGGGTTAACATAAGCACTTTTGTTAACGGAAGAATAGTAAGGGATCCGGTGATCAGGGCGGCTGCAAATGCCTGTGATGCGGGGCTTTCCGGTAACCTTGCAGTTTTCCTGAATATCCCTTCCGGCAATGTTGACGTAAACATTCATCCTGCCAAGGCTGAAGTAAGGTTCAAAAACAGCAGCAGTGTCTTTGAATCAGTGAGAAATGCTGTGACAAATGTTGCTGGCAGTTCCGTCCAGGAAGGCAGGAACATCCTTGCCGGAAGCAGCAAAAGTGGCTTACAGTCCATGCCTTTTTCCTGGAATGGCCGCAGCTATACACAAGGTACTTACGATTCCCTGACATGCAGGGTTTCAGCACCTCCTCCTTTTGAAGAAACATCAGAGAAAAGAAATATTGCTGAAGAAGAAAAGTCTCAGGTCTGGCAGATAGATAGCGCAGATTTTGAAGATGTAACATATACAGGGCAGATGAGAGCAGGATACCTTGTATTCGAGAAGGGCAGAACATTGTTACTTATGGATCTTCACGCGGCCCATGAGAGGATAAATTTTGAAAGGGTTAAAGCTTCCTTTGAAAAAGGCATTAAGAAACAGGTTCTAACAGATCTTCAGCCTGTGTCGCCATCTTTGTCAGAATTCCTTGAAGAGCATGCAGAAGAGCTTTCTGAAGCAGGATTCGGATTTGTAAAGAACGGAGGGTCCTGGTTCATAAGCGAGATTCCCACATTCCTTGCAGATCTCTCCCTTGGAACTCTTGAAGTTCTAAGATCATTGATAGCTGAGCTTGAATCGTGCGGTTCTTTGTCCACCTCCCTTGAGAGGACCCTTTGGCTGAAATGGGCGGATATGGCCTGCAAGAGGTCCATCAAGCTTACCAGCAGGATGGAAGCTGAGGAGGCCCTTAGTCTTTACAGACAGCTTGAAAAATGCAATAATCCACTGTTCTGTCCCCATGGTCGTCCAACATTGATATTCCTGGATCTGGACAGGCTAACCAGGGAATTCGGGAGGAAGTAGATGAAGACATGTGCAAAGATCCCTGTAACAGCTATTATAGGACCTACAGCTGTAGGAAAGACGGAACTCAGCCTTAAGGTAGCTGAAGAACTGAACGCAGAGATAATATCAGTGGATTCAAGACAGGTATATAGATACATGGATGTAGGCACAGACAAGGCATCTTTCGAGACAAGAAAAAGGGTGATCCACCATTTGATAGATGTAGTTGACCCTGATGAACGTTTTACCGTTATGGATTTTTCAAGACTGTCCCTTGATGCAGTCAGAAGGATACGAACAAGAGGCAAAAGGGTGATCCTTGCAGGTGGAACTCCCTTTTACTACAGGGCTCTTCTTGAGGGAGCAGTTCAGGATGATCTTCCCGAAAACAGAGGTGTAAGAAAAAAACTTGAAAAGGAGTTACTTTCACAGGGTGCACGGGCTTTGTACGACAGACTTTTCGAACTGGATGAAAAGACAGCAGAGAAGATCCATCCTAACGACACTCACAGGGTTGTCAGAGCACTCGAGATTTACGAAGTATCAGGAAAGATACCTTCTCAACATTACAAAGAGAGAAAAAGTCCGGGTCCCTCTTTTGACGTTCTGTACATAGGTCTTGAGCGGCCTCGTGACCTTTTATACGAACGAATTGCGGAAAGAGTGCGGTACCAGTTCGAGAACGGATATATCGAGGAAGTCCAATGGCTTCTGGACAACAATTTCAGCCCGGAACTTCCTGCGATGCAGGGATTTGGGTATAGAGAGATCATTTCATATCTTTCCGGGGATATCTCATATGAAGAGGCAGTTGAGGGAGATATCAGGGCTACAAAGGCTTTTTCAAGAAGACAAATGACCTGGTTTCGAAAATTTGAGCCAGTAATGTGGTATGATACTTCTGTTGGAGATAAATCGGTGATGGCAGAGCAGATATGCAAAAAATGCCTCTCCCATTATTTCGAGGAGGCAGCACCTTAGTTTTGAACATTTTACTAGCTGATCCTACCGGGTTCTGTTTTGGAGTAAAAAGGGCTATCTTGAAGCTGGAGAACGAATTATCCGATCACGGAGAGGTCTATTCCATAGGAAGTCCGATACATAATCCCCAGGAAGTTTCCAGGCTGGAGACCATGGGTCTTCAGGTAGTTGAAAACGTTTTTGATATTCCGAGAGGCGCCAGAGTTTTCATAAGAGCCCACGGAGAATCACCAGAAGTCCTGGAAAAGATCCACATGAGAGCAGAAGCAGTAATAGACGGTACATGTCCCTTCGTAAAAACAGCCCAGGAAAAAGCCAGAAAGCTCTCTGATGAAGGTTATTATGTCTTGATAATTGGAAATCCCGACCATCCGGAAGTAAAGGGGATACGGGGTTTCATCAGGGGTAGGTCTTCGGTAGTATATGATGTGGAAGATATTCCGGATGTTTTCCCGGATAACAGGATCGGGCTTGTCTGCCAGACTACAATCCGGTTTGAAACCCTGAAGAGCGTAGCAGCTGAAGTTTCCCACCGATCAAGGGAACTGAAACTTTATAATACAATATGTAACGCAACCTTTGAAAGGCAAAAAGCCATAAGGAACCTTGCACTTGCTGTGGATGGTATCATTGTTATAGGAGGACGTAACAGTTCGAATACCTCGAGACTTTACCAGATCGCCAGGCAGGAATCTCTCGCCACGGTCTGGATTGAGCATGCTTCAGAACTGGACCTTCAATGGCTTGCCGGCAAAAGTAGTATTGGCATAGCCGCGGGAGCAAGTACTCCGGAATGGCTTATTGAAGAACTGAAACATAAATTGAAAAAAAAAGGTAGTTAAAGGGGATGGAAACGATGACAGACGAAACAAGAGAACCTATGGAACATTCAATGGAAGATCAGGATGCTTCATCAGAAACCATGGAGGAAAAGAACACAGATACTGCTGAAACCTCTGAGGGCATGGAGAGTATGGAAAGCATGCTTTCACAGTATGAAGTCGAGGAGATCCATAAAGGAAAGGTCATCAAGGGTACAGTTGTTGATCAGAACCAGGATGGATGGCTTGTCGACGTAGGATACAAGTGTGAGGGGTTTCTTCCTTCCCATGAGTGGTCCCACAGGATCCTTGTAGAGGATGCTGAGAATCCTGCCATTGGTGATGAAATAGAGGTACAGGTTATCAATGTCAAGCATGGAGAAGAATCTCAGCTGATAGTAAGCCGCTGGAGATGTGAATTTGACAGAAGGTGGAAGGATCTTGAGGATAAGACATCATCAGGAGAACCTTTTTCTGTAAGGGGCATCAGAAAGGTAAAGGGAGGCCTCATGGTGGACTGTTGTTCCCTGGAGGGTTTTGTTCCCATTTCCCACCTTGCGGAAGAAGGCAGGGGGGTCAATCCCTCTCATTTCGTGGAAGAGGTCTTTGACGTCAATCTTCTTGAAAAGGATCGCAGAAAGAGGAGGCTTGTTCTTTCAAGGAGGGCCCTTATAGAGGATCAGCTCGCCGAGGAAAGAAAGGAATTTTTCGAGAAAGCCGCCGAAGGAGATGTTGTGGAGGGTAATGTAAGCAGCATAACCTCCTTTGGAGTTTTTGTGAATATAGGATGTATTGACGGTCTCGTTCATGCGAGTGAGCTTTCCTGGAAGAGAAATGTCAAGCCAAGAGAGCTGTACAAGAGGGGAGATACTGTCAAGGTCAAGATAATAGGCCTCGATAAGGAGAAGAACCGTGTATCTCTCAGCATTAAACAGACCCTTCCTGACCCGTGGACCACAGTTACTGATAATTTCCAGGACGGTGAAACTGTTAAAGGCAAGGTTACCAACGTTACTGACTTTGGAGTCTTTGTTGAAGTTGCTGACGGGATCGAGGGACTTATCCATATCGGTGATCTTAGCTGGAAGAGGATCAAGCATCCCAAGGAAGTTCTTTCCAGGGGAGAGATGGTGGAGGTAAAGATACTTAACATCGATTCTGAAAGGCAGAGAATGAGCCTTGGTTACAAACAGCTCAACGATCCCTGGCTGGGTATTGAGGACAGATATGAAAAAGGACAGGATCTTCCTGTCAAAGTCGTAAGGCTGGCAGATTTTGGCGCCTTTGTAGAAGTTGAGGAAGGTGTGGAAGGCCTGGTACATATTTCCCAGCTCAGTACCGGAAGGGTTGAAACTCCGGGAGATGTCCTTGAAGAAGGTCAGGATATCACCGCAAGGGTTATAGAGATCAACCCGGAAGAACGTAAGATGCGTCTTAGTATATCTGCTATCGAAGGTGAAGAACAGAGGAAGAAAAGGAACGAGGACAAGAAAAAGAGGGAAGCCGAAGCCAAGCAGAGACAGGCTGAGATCGAAGAGGAAAATAACATTACCATAGGAGATGTCTTCAAGGACGTTTTAAACCAGTAACTTTAGAACGATGAAAAGGCTGTCTTTAGACAGCCTTTTCTCTTTTGAAGGAGCGAAAAGATATTGACAACAAAATACACTATAAGAGAGTACCCGGATCCTGTATTGAGGAATGAGACAAAACTGGTTGTGAATTTTGACGAAGATCTCAGGGAACTGCTCGTTGAGATGCATCAGGCTATGTTCGAATACGACGGGGTAGGACTTGCGGCCCCCCAGATCGGACTTTCCCGCAAGATTGCGATTGTGTACTATGAAGAAAAACTGTATACTATAATTAATCCGGAAATAGTGGAATCCAGCGGAACGGAATCCGGAGAAGAAGGATGTCTAAGTTTCCCAGGTATTTATGGTTCTGTAAAAAGACCCGAAAAGGTAACCATAAAATGCCAGGACGGCAAGGGCAACGAACAGGTTTTGGAAGCCGAAGGTTTTCTTGCCAGGGCTTTTTGCCACGAGATAGACCATTTGAACGGAGTTTTGATTATAGATCATTTTTCTCCAATGAAAAAGAACATGGTAAAACGTAAAATGTTAAAAAAGGGCAGGGAAAAAGCATAAATGAAAAAGATCTGGTTCGCAGGGACCGGGAAATTCGGATCCAGGTGTCTTGAGCTGCTTAGTGAAGATCTCGATATCGATCTTGTTATAACTTCTCCTCCCGCAAGATCGGGAAGAAAGTACAAGCTTATTCCATCTCCGGTGGAACAGCAGGCAAGGTCGAAAGGCCATATATTACACAATACAGAGAATTTTTCCGAGGATCCCCTGTTGCTTGAAAAACTGCACAGTGATAGTGATTCTCCGGAAATGATTCTTGTAGTGGATTTTGGTCAAATGATAAAAGAACCCTTTTTGACCTTTTCTCGGGCTGGATGTCTTAACATCCATCCATCCCTTCTGCCTCAGTATAGAGGTGCGGCTCCTGTTCAGCGGGCTATTATGGATGGTAAAACCGAGACTGGAGTAACAGTTTTCAGACTCGACAGGGGTATGGATTCTGGACCTGTCGCTGGTAGAATCAATATGGAAATAACCGGATCTGATACATCGGAAACATTAATGGAAAAACTTGCCAGTACTGGCTGTCAACTAATGATTAAAGTTATTGAGAAATACAGAAAAGACCTTTTTGATCTTTCTGATCAACCCGATGAAGGGATCTCATATGCTCCAAAGATAGAAAAAAAAGAAGCTGAATTTAACTGGTTAAGCATGACTGCTTTAGAAATAAACGATCTCGCAAGAGCTCTTAACCCGTCACCTGGAGCATTTACCCTGTACAAAGGCAAAAGAATAAAGATCTGGAAAACTGTCTTTCAGAAAAGTTCGGGGGAACCGGGAAAGGTTATCGGGTTCGTGAAGGGATATCCTGTAATTGCGGCTTTGGATGGATCATTGTTGATAGAGACAATTCAGCCTGAAGGCAAGAATATGTTATCCGGAAAAGACTGGGCCAATGGTCTTCATTTAAAAAAGGGGAATTTCCTGAATGAATGAAAAGATGGAATTTTTTAGAAAAAGAATGGAAAAATATGAATGGCCTGGAGCCATTGCAGTAACGGGAGCACTTGGGTGTGGAAAAACCGAATGGGCCCTTAATCTGGCTCTGGGATTTCGAGCTGCGTCATGGAACGTAACCATCGCTGACGTAGATATTATCAATCCCTATTTCTGTGTGAGACAGGTAACGGATACCCTGGAGGAACAGGGATATAATGTCATTACAGCACCGGACAGTACAAAGTGGTCAGATATTCCTGTAGTTACGGCAAAAGTGGACTGGGCTCTTTCTGAATCTTCCAGCAAGCTTCTCCTCGATATCGGTGGAGATTCCATCGGAGCTCGTGCTCTGAAGCAATACGAGGTCCGGATCAAGAAGGCCGGTTATCTTTTGATAATGGTTGTCAATTCCTTCAGGCCTCAGACATCTTCAGTTGAGTCCATTGAAAAGATGTTGAGAAACATGGAGGAAATATCTGACCTCAAGGTGGGTGCGCTAATTTCCAATTCCCACCTGATGTCTGAAACTACATTTTCCGATGTAAAAAGCGGACTCAAGACCGTCAAAGAAGCCGGGAAAAAACTGGGACTACCGGTTCTTTATGCCGGTATAGCTCCTGGTCTTGAAGACGAGGTTGCAGCTTCCTGGGACGATGATGTGCCTTACTGGCCGGTATCCAGGTATATGCTGCTCCCTTGGGAAAAGGGTGCAATGTGGTCCATGGGTATTCCAGCTAAAAACCATGGGACTGCAATTTTCCAGAATAGGGACAGTTGAATTCGACTGTTCCTGTAATCACTTTGTGAGAGGGGTGTTGTAGGTAATGGCAAAGGGACGTATTGAAGTCTCTGAGGATTACTGCAAAAGTTGTGGGCTTTGTGTCGCAGCTTGTCCAGTGAAGGTTTTGAAGATCTCTGACAGGATCAATGCGAAGGGACACAGGCCAGTGGAGCAGTACAAAGATGGATGCATCGGATGTGGCATGTGTGCTCTTTCATGTCCTGATGCAGCGATCGAAGTCTACAAGATCGAAGAATAGTTTTGGAGGGATTAATATGGCTAAGGTTTTAATGAAAGGAACTGAAGCAATTGCAGAAGCTGCTATCCAAGCCGGTTGTACGCATTTCTTCGGCTATCCGATAACTCCTCAGAATGAAATTCCTGAATATATGTCAGCTCATCTTCCCGAACATGGAGGAGTGTATATCCAGGGAGAAAGTGAAGTTGCGTCAATAAACATGGTTCTGGGCGCTGCCGCAACAGGATGCCAGGTTATGACATCCTCATCAAGTCCCGGTATCTCTCTCATGTCCGAAGGAATAAGCTACCTGGCTGGTTCGGAGCTGCCCTGTGTTCTTGTCAATGTCATGAGAGGAGGTCCTGGTCTCGGAGGAATTCTTCCTTCCCAGGCGGACTATCTTCAGGCAACAAAAGGTGGCGGAAACGGTGACTACAAGCTCCTCGTTTACGCTCCAAGCACACTTCAGGAAACAGTGGATCTTGTACAGTCAGCATGGGACTATGCTTTCAAATACAGAAATCCCGTAATGGTACTTGCTGACGGTTTTATGGGACAGATGATGGAACCTGTTGAGATCAAGGAATACAAAACCGACAAGGGTGAATACAAGAGCTGGGCTCTTGGTAATTTTGCTGAAAGAGGCAACAAACGCTCTCTGCTAAAAAGCATGTACCTTACACCTGAACTTCTTGAAGCCCACAATATAAAATTGCAGGAAAAATATGATCGTATGCAGAAGGAAGAGATGAAGTATGAGCTTATAGATATTGAGGATGCAGAGCTTGTAATAGCATCATATGGAACTTCTGCAAGGATAGCAAAGACTGCAATAGGGCATCTCAGGGAAGAAGGTTACAAAGTTGGCATGGTACGTCCCATTACTCTTTTCCCCTTCCCCTATCCTGCATTTGAGAAGTTAACTTCCACTACAAAGCATATTCTTGATGTGGAGATGAACATGGGACAGATGATAGATGATGTGAAGGTTGCTACAAAGAGCAGGTTCCCTGTTTCATTCTTTGGGCACTGCGGCGGTCTTGCTCCCTCGGTTGAAGAGATCGAGGAAAAATGCAAGGAAATACTGGGTTAACAAGGAGGTTATGACTATGTCCGAAACCAAGGTATATTCCAAACCGGAAAGCTGGATCAAGGATGTTCATACCCATTATTGCCCCGGATGCGGTCATGGAATAGCCCATAGAATTATATGCGAGCTTATTGACGAATTCGGGCTTCAGGATAAGGCTATAAGTATGGCCCCTGTTGGATGTTCCGCAATGATGTATGACTACATAAATATCGACTATGTGGAAGCTCCTCACGGAAGAGCTCCTGCAGTTGCTACAGGTATCAAGAGGTCCCTGCCTGAACATTTTGTCTTCACTTACCAGGGTGACGGAGACCTTGCCTCTATTGGTATTGCGGAAATTATTCATGCTGCCAACAGAGGAGAGAACATTACTGCTATTTTTATCAACAACGCAATATACGGCATGACCGGTGGCCAGATGGCTCCCACGACACTGATCGGCCAGAAAGCAACTACGTGTCCCCTCGGCAGGGATCCGAAACTTGCCGGTTACCCAATGAGAATGAGTGAAATGCTGGCTTCACTCGCTACCCCCGCTTACATTGAGAGGGTAACCCTTGCACAGCCAAAGTATATTCAGAAGGCAAAAACAGCGATAAAGAAGGGATTCCAGAATCAGATTGACGGCAAGGGTTTTTCCTTTATAGAGATCCTGTCAACCTGTCCAACCAACTGGGGTATGCCGCCGGTGAAAGCCTTTGAATGGGTACTGGAGGAAATGGTCCCTTATTATCCCCTTGGTGTTTTCAAGGACTTTGAGTAAGGAGGAAGACCAATATGTCTGAAAGATTTTACAAGGATGTAATAGCTGCCGGTTTTGGTGGACAAGGTGTAATGGTACTTGGACAGCTTATAGCCTATTCAGGAATAGCAGAGGGAAGACATGTGACATGGATTCCTTCGTATGGTCCTGAAATGCGCGGTGGAACTGCCAACTGTACAGTAGTTGTCAGTGAAGAGGAGATAGGTTCTCCTGTTGCGAACAATGCCGATATCGTTGTTGTGATGAACCAGCCCTCACTGACAAAGTTCGAGAGCTCTGTCAACGAGGGTGGATATCTCTTTTATAACAGCGATCTGATCAAGTATGATAATCCAAGAAAAGATGTAACTGTTATACCAGTTCCAGCCCAGTCGATAGCATTTGAAGCTGGTAGTGACAAGGTTTCAAATATCGTAATCCTGGGAGCTATCGTTGAAGCTACTGGAATTGTTTCTAAAGAGGTATGCGAGGACACAATAAAGGAAAAGCTCGGTAAAAGAAAACCCGAATTTCTTCCAATGAACATAGAGGCCTTTGAAAAAGGTATGGAAGTTACCAGGAAGGTTCTCGGGAAATAGTTGTTGATGGATACAAAGGAAAAGAGGATATCAGGAAAGACCCTTTTTGAGGGCAGGATAATCACTCTCCAAGTTGACAGTGTAGAACTGCCAGATGGAGGAACTGCCACGCGGGAAGTCGTAAGACACAAGCCAGCTATAGGGCTCGTTCCTGTTTTGGAAAATGGCAGCATCCTTCTGGTAAGACAGTATAGGCATGCAACTGGAGAGACCTTGTTTGAGATTCCTGCAGGGATAGTGGAAGACGGTGAAGAATTCCTGGATACAGCCATGAGAGAACTTCAGGAAGAGACAGGGTTTAAAGCCTCAAGTCTTGAAAAAATTGCCGAGTTTTACACATCTCCTGGATTTAGCAATGAGTTGCTGGTTGTCTTTGTCGCAAAGGGGCTTGAAGAGTCAAGTCTTGAGCCTGACGATGATGAATTTATCGATCTCGTGGAATTGCCCTCTGATAGAGTGCTGGAAATGATGGATAAAGGTACGATAAGGGATGGTAAGACTTTTGCAGCTCTTTCCTGGTATTTAATTAAGGAAAGATCCTGATCTTTTAAGGGGAGCGGATCTGAAGATCCGGTCCCCTTTTTAAAAGGAAAAGAGCAATGGAAAAGGTTAAGCTATTGGATTATTTTATTGATAGCTTTGCAGATTATCTCCTCTTTGAAAGAGGTTCCAGCTTAAACACAGCGGAAGCCTATATGAGGGATATCAATGGCTATGTATCTTTTTGTAGTTCAAGTGAACTCGATCCTCTTGATCCATTGGAAGAGAACGTTACTATTTACATGAAAAACCTGGATTCCGAAGGTCGTAAAAGTTCGTCAAGACAAAGGATAGTTGCAGGTATCAGATCATGGTATCGATATCTTGCAGAAGAAGGCCTTGTCGAAGAAGGTACAAAAACTCTCCCTCATCTGCCTTCCAGGGATAAAATACTACCACACATTGTTAGTGAGGGAGAAGTTCAGAGACTATTCGATGCCTGTGCTGGAGATTTCTTTTATGACCTCAGGGATCTTGCAATTTTAAAACTTGCCTACGGTTGTGGACTAAGGGCAAGTGAGCTATGCAGCCTTAAAATAAGGGACATTAACGAATCGGCCGAGAATATACGTATAAAAGGCAAAGGTGGGAAAGAAAGAATCCTTCCTTTTCTCGGAGAAGTCAGAAGGGCCGTTAATGAATATTTAATCAGGGGGAGAGTTCAGAGATCTTCCTCTTTGACGGGGCCCCTTTTTATTTCGAGAACAGGCAGACAGATAAGAAGAGAGGACTTCTGGAGGATATTGAAAAAAAGAGGGAAAAAAGCCTCTGTCTCGACTTCAAGGCTTCACCCGCATATCCTCAGGCATTCCTTTGCTACCCATCTATTGAGGAGAGGAATGGACCTGAGGACACTCCAGGAGCTTCTGGGACATTCATCTATCGGAACTACTCAGAAATATCTTCACTTTGATATGGAACTGCGAGATGTTTATGACAGCAGTCATCCAAGGGCCTGAAATGGATATTTTAGTCAAAGGAGAGTTCAAATGAAAAAGAGCGTATCTCAGTGTGTAGATCAGATAAAGGATAACATTCCGCAGATTCCTGAAACCGCTATAATTCTTGGTTCCGGACTGGGAGCAATGGCAGACCACCTGGAGGATCCTGTATTCATTGATTACTCGTCACTTGAGGGCTGGCCTTCTTCAACAGCTCCAGGTCATGCCGGAAGACTGGTTTCAGGAAAACTCCAGGGAAGACCTGTAATGGTAATGCAGGGTAGGATACATTACTACGAAGGTTATCCCATACAGCATGTTGTATATCCAGTTCGGGTCCTTGGAAAACTTGGGATAAAAGAACTTGTTATAACAAATGCATCTGGAGGAATCAATCATTGTTACAGACCAGGTGATCTCGTTCTGGTCCGGGATCATATCAATTTTATGGGCGCTAATCCTCTTATTGGGCCAAACGAGAAAGAATGGGGAGAACGCTTCCCAGATATGTCCTATGCTTACGACGAAAAACTGGCTTCAAGAATGGAAGAAGCAGCACTAATGAGCGGAATCTCCCTTCAGAGGGGAATATATATAGCTTTCTCGGGACCTTCTTACGAGACACCTGCAGAGATAAGGATGGCCCGAATGCTTGGTGCGGATCTGGTAGGAATGTCTACCGTGCCGGAAGTCATTGCAGCAAACCATATGGGGATAAAGGTATGTGCAGTTTCCTGCGTGGCCAACTATGCTGCAGGAATGACGAGTGGAAAGCTGAGTGAAGAAGAAGTTCTGACTGAAATGGGGAAGGCATCAGATAGACTTGTTAAACTTCTTGAGACATTTGTTTTCTTAACAGTTAATAAGTGAGTATTCATTAAAAGGAGGAGTTTTTTGGTGTCGAAAAAACATAAGAAATCCTTCGAAGAAGAAGTAGAGTTCACGAATAATCCTTTTTCCGAGATTTCATCTGAACTTGGGTTTTCATCAAAACCTGCGGTATCCGGATCAAAAAAGGAACCTGAAATAAAAAAAGGCAAATCCCATGGGCTGCCCTGCGACAAAATTGAAAAAATCGTGCTTCAGTCCAGCAGAAAGGGACGGGGAGGAAAAACAGTTACATATGTAAATATATGGCCTTCCTTTGACGAAAAAAGTCTTTCATCTTTCTGTAAAGAACTCAAAAAGGGTCTTGGATGTGGAGCCTGGGTTGAAA
>CAZFJG010000045.1:0-12222 GCA_964519285.1 uncultured Synergistales bacterium
AAAGTTCTAAAGCTGAACATATATCGGGACGGAAAACCCGGCCGCCCGATGTCGGCTTACCGCTGGAACGAAAACAGCTGATGTTACTATGGCGCTGAAGTGGTAGTCATAGGGATATTTAACAGTCACCGTACCCTGCAAGGCATTTTTTGTTCCTTTCAGGGTTGATAAATTTTTGACTGTAAAAGCACTTTGATACTTATCATTAACTTGAAATTTCGCCAGTTTATTGTAAATTCTTAAAAAGAGGTAGAGAGGGCAAACTTTGGATGCGGAGACTGCATCCAGAATTCAGGGCACTTTGCCTGGAGTGACCTATCCTGTTCAAAACTACGCTGGTTACGTGGTAGGTTCAGTTGCTATTGTAGGAGAACCCGAGGAAGTGAAGCCCTTTGCCCTCATCGTCAAGAAGCAGATAGAGATGCTTCTGCAGGAAAAACACCGTACAGACTCTGTCATGAACAGGGAAAATGCTCTGCAGAGCGTGATATACGAGATAGCTAATTTTGTGCCGGGGAGCAGTGATGGTGAGATGCTTCTGCTTCGGGCAAGGGAAATGGGCTTTGACCCCCAGCTTCTTTATGTCCCCATTGCGGTGGATCTTTACCATCTTGAACGCTATGCAAAAAAATATGGGACAATGCCAGAAATACCAAGGTTTCTCCGGAAGATACAGCACAGTCCACTAAGAGGCATATTCTTTTAGACATAAGAGCTATCTTTAATCACCCACTGGATATTGAAAGTATGATAGGAAACAGCAGGTATATTAGCCTGTGTGCTGTAGATCCTGAAAAAAGGTATGATGAAAAGGAAGTTTTCAAAAGAGTAAACAGGAACTGCCACAAGGTTCTTGCCAGTTTCAAAAAAAGAGGAATAGAGGTATCCCTGGGAATAAGGTTTTTTACAGATGGCATAGAGGAACTTTCCTTTTCCTGCAAAGAGGCCTGGAAAGCCATTTTTCTCGCCAAAAAGTTCAATTGGGGTCCCGGAGTTTTCGACATACAGAGATTGCGTATGGAAGAGCTGCTATCTACCACCGATCCTACGATCCGAAGCAAATTTATTCATGACAGGCTTCAGAATATGAAAGACGCCAGACTCTGGGATGAGTTGCGAGACACTGTGGAGGCATGGTGTTGCAGTGGTTTCAGGTATGTAACAGCAGCAAAAAAGCTTGGGATCCATCGAAATACCCTTGAATACAGACTTGGAAATATAAAAAAACTTACAGGTCTGGATCCAACAATCTTCAAGGAATGTCTATCCCTTTATATCGCTCTGGAACTGGACCGGTATGTGGGCTATTCGGATATACTACGGCAATGCTGATATATATGATCTATTCTGTGCTAACCAGCAGGAATTGCAGTATAAGATAAAAGACATAAGGAAGAGCTTTAAAGCTCTTCCTTATGTCTTTGTCTGGAGATGTTTTATTTCTTTTTATTGAAAAAATAAAGAGGTATGAACAGCAACAGGAATGAAGAAGGCATCAGGCCTGTCATGCATCCTCCCGCGTTGTTTCCGCCCAGGTAAAACCTTTTCAAGGCTTCAACTTCTTCCTGTCCGTTAAGGCTGTTAATATCTATAACGAGTCTGTGAGGGCCTTCCTGCTCTGGGAAATATCTTGCACTCAAAGGATAGCTCGTGCCGGGCATTATACCCGGAATGTAAGTATCGGCTACCAGAGTGCGGGTGCCGTCGGGCCTTTCGTCGTATATCGTTGCATAAACGTCAACTGCGTGTCCGGTCTCCGAGGTGTTTCTGATATTTGCCTCAACGGTAACAGCATCTCCTGGAACTGGATATTCCGGCGTTATCACAAGCTCTCCATTCTCTATCTGAAGGTCTTCTTCCTCCGCCAAAGGACTTTCTATTCCATAGAGACCCTCTTCAGGAGTGGTACTGTAGACGTAGGTGCAGAAGTAGCCTTCGTTGTCGCTGTATCTGTCGCCGTTGTCGTGGAGGAGCATTTCCTTTACTTCGTCTTCGGGGTCTACCTCGACATGAACAAAGTAATATCCCGGTTCGAGATCTTCGATATTCCAGTTAATATCGGCCAGAGTCCAGTTGGGGAGGTCTCCTTCACCCCAGGTCCCGACATTTACTCGCCTGCTGCCGATAAGGTGCTTTTCCCCCTGGTAGGGAGAATAACTGTTATCGGAGGCTTTATAGTAGAATTTTACTTCCACTCCGTCAAGGCTGTTTTTCTGTCCAATGGCCAGGTTGTAGATCCTGCATTTTATGTTAACTTCGCCGAAAATATCCTTTTCAAGGCTCGGGCCGATCTTTTTGTCTTTCGAATAGAAGAACATTCCCCGAAGTCCTCTGGAACCTGTCTGGGTGTTCCATTCCCACTCTGTGCTACTTCCGCTGGAGCTCTTTTTCCTCCACAGGTGTGGAAGGCCGAGGGCGGGATTTGGGAACTTACCGTAACGTTCGTTCCACCAGCTTTTCTGGTTGATGGTCTCTCCAGGAGACGCTATGAAAGTGGTCGCCAGGGCACCAATGTCAGTGCTGTAGACGCAGGGCTCGATCTGGTAACCCCAGGTACTGCTGTCGTCAAATCCGCTCTGTGGAGTTGTTACGGTGAAACCCTCTTCGGAACTGATGGTGTTTTTATTGGAGGAAGATTTTTCAAAGGCCTGATCTGAAAAGTAGCTGAGACCCGCCTTAATGCCTCCGAGAAATCCCTCGTAGACTCCGCCAATGCTGGCGGACATGCTTGCGCTTCTCTTGTTCTCAACCGTTGTGGAAACACTGGACCCTTTTCGTATCTCCTGATCCCAGTTCACGTCCCATGTGGTGGCGTTATCCAGACCCATAGTGTTACCTGAGGCTATCTGTTTTGAGGATGAGAGATCGAAATAGCCGTATTGAAGCTGTTTTTTCTTCCATGGATAGGTGAGCAGATTGCCGCTGATGTGGGGCGGCTGATACCAGGAGGTATCCCTGCCTATCTTCTGCATGCCCTGGACAGGTTCTGGAACAACTACCTGGATGTAGAGGGGTTGACCCTTATCGTCTCTCCTGTTCAGGATGGGGTATCGCCATAAGACTTTACGGGACCTCCTGTAGAGGACCTCGTCGCCGTTGGTTGTGCTTACCGAAATTGAAGTGGTCATGCTTTTGTAATCGTCGCTGTTGATCTCTTCGGTTTTCTTTACCTGTTCGCTGAAGGCAGCCTCGAGAGACTCCGAAGCATGGAATACTTCCATCTCTATACCGGGATTTCCAGAGAGAGAGACGCTGGTTCCGAAGCTGAAGTCGGTCTTCTGCGCAGAGCTGACCATACTGGAAGATGTATCCCTTTCCTGGAATACTGTCTTGAAAGAAGCCAGGCGTGAGATATTCTCCATTTCCTCTTCGTCTGTTTCAGGATCCTGAATAAAGTCAATGTGCTTGGGGGGCTCCTGGACGATTACCTGTGGAGAAATATTGTTTTCCAGGGTTATCTTTTCGGGTGTTCCAAGACGAAGGCTTTTGCCCGCGAAATCTCCAGGTACAAGACAGGAGTAATCCCTGGTATCTCCGAATTTTATACCTTGGAGGGCATGGCTGTTGTATTTGCCGAATTCGCCCTGGTCGTTTACTTCCACCTCAATAATTAAAATTTCGGATTCCCAGTTGTCGTCGATCTCGGGATCATCAGGATATTCAACGCCATAATTATAATGTATCAAAAATTGCAGTTCTCCCTGGTTATTTTTCTCGGGGATCAATTCCCCTCCGAAGGCACCGAGGGAAAGAGAAGCGTAGTTGAATCGATCGACCGCAAAATATGAAATGTCAGGCATTGTATCGATCGCAGGATTAGTTTTAAGTACAAAAGAGTTGTTCTCCACGTTGAAGATCATTATCCATAAACCTTCAATGTAGTAGTGTCCATCATATTCAGTACTTCCATGTTCCTTTATAAGGTTAAAAACACAGCATTCGTCCTGACCGTCACCGTTTATGTCACCCACAGCGAGCTGCCCGAGGATTGGATTATTCACCCAGCCCTCATCTGAAGGCTGGGAGTCGTATATCTCGTGAGATGCTTTCTCTTCCCACTCTATCCTTCCGTCATCCCATGCAGTGGCCCTGATCAGGGATAGATTGGTCAGGCTGTCCGATTTGGTGAAATATTGAACCACGTGATAGCGAACCACGTAGAGCTCGTCGCTGCCTCCAGGGCTGCTGTTGCCTGTTTCTACTGCGCAGACTGTACCATGGTAAGACCAGTCAGCTACCTTGTAAGTACTGTCATATTCGGTAATATTCAGTTCGCTGTCTACAGAGTAGGCATGAAGACGCATGGCACCGTCTTTTTCCTTGGTGATGGCTACAACTTCCTTTTGTCCGTCACCGTCGATATCGGCGAGGGCAAGATCTGCACATCTTGTAATGGCAAAAGGAGGGTCTTCAAGTTCGCCATGAGGTGCTTCTGCGATAGCAATGGAAGATATCTGATCCGAAGGATCCTTTCCGTCGGTGACTCCAAGATGGTACTCATAACGATTACCCTCAACTGTGGGAAAGACGTAAACATAGTCTGTAATGTTGTCGTTGTTGAAGTCATTTGCCAGTATATCCACGGCGGGGTTATATGAATGATCGAATCCCGTTGAGGGACTCGAGACCCCAGCTGTCTGGGAGAATAACTCCGCAAGAGGATTTGAGGGACTGTTGATATCTGCGTCAAAAAGGCGCAGGGTGAATTTCCCTTCTGTCCTGTTGACACCTGCCACAGCAAGGCGATGTGGTCCATTTCCAGCAGGTCCTCTTCCATAGACAGCCTCTACAGTGAGGTATTCATCTCCTTTTGGAAGAAGGGGAGGTTCCGTTTCGAGTCCTCCCCATATGACGTTGGGGTTTCCTCCGTCGTGATCGTCAAAAATTTTTGGGACTTCCGGTGAAAGGTAGCTCAGGCTGATATCGCCGCCTCCGGTGGGTGGCATTGTGACTGTCATCAGATCCTGGTTTCTCAACAGAATAGAGTTTCCGTCGAGAGGTTCATTTCCACCTACAGTGTCAGCAACAGCCATTCCGGTCGTTAATGCCGGGAAAAGGGATATGGCGATGGCAATAATGAGGGGTGTTATGAGATGCTTCGTCTTCTTCACTCCAGTTTCCTCCCTGAATATGACATTCTTTTTCAAACTTTTACAGGCATTCATTCTAACGAGGACTATACAAGAGGTCAAAAGATTTTTTAAATAAATGCGAGTATACAAAATATGGACTATAAAGCAGAATTTTGACCTTTATTTTGGATGGAAAACAATATTGCCTGTCTTGAGAACATATATAAAAGCCCTGTCAGTTTTTGACAGGGCTTTTATAAGGATTTCAGATTTACAATATATTTTTTACCAGATCTATAATCCCATGAGGCTTCCGATCTGATAGACAGCAACTGAGAGCAACCATGCTGTGGCAGTGGTGTAAAGAACCATGAAAAGAGGCCATTTCCAGCTGTTCGTCTCCCTTTTGACCGCTGCTATTACAGCTACGCAGGGAACGTAGAGCAGGGTCATGATCATAAAGGCATATGCGGAAAGAGGAGTAAAAAGAGTTGGAAGTACTGTCTCTATGCCAGCCTCGCCGACTCCAAAAATAGTTCCGAAAGAGCCAACTACTATTTCCTTGGCGATGAAACCGAAAAAGAGCGCGACTCCTGCCTCCCAGAAGCCAAAACCTGCCGGTGCGAACAGAGGTGCTATGATAGATCCTATTCTTCCTATTAGACTTTCTCTGGATGCATATTCAACACCCATTGGCAAGTTGCCGAGGATCCAGACAAGTATCACTGCAAGAAAGATAAAAGTCCCTGCCTTTTTCAGAAAAAGTGAACCACGGTTCCAGGCTTCCTTCAGAACTCCTCTGAGAGTGGGGAAGTGGTAGGGCGGAAGTTCCATTACAAGCTGGGAGCTTTCTCCCTTGAAGATCGTAGATCCCAGAACCTTGGCAGATACCACAGCAGTGGCGATACCTATGGCGTACATTGAAAAAAGCACTGTTGAAGCGTGGCCCGGAAAGAATGCTGCACTGAAGAGCACGAATACCGGGAGTCTTGCGGAACAGCTCATGAAAGGCAGCACCATCATTGTTATCATCCTGTCACGGGGTCTTTCGAGGATCCTTGTGCCCATTATGGCTGGTACGTTACATCCGAATCCTACGAGCATTGGTATGAAGCTCTTGCCGTGTAAGCCTAAAAAGTGCATGATCCTGTCCATGACAAAGGCTCCTCTTGACATGTATCCGGAATCTTCAAGAACAGCAATGAAGGCAAAGAGGAGGAAAATATAGGGGAAGAAGACAAGAACTGAGCCTACTCCCCCTATCACCCCATTGACCACAAAAGAGGAAAAGATAGAAGGAAGCCCGGCACTTGCCATGGCGGCTCCAGCAAAATCCCCAAGTTTTCCTGCTAAACTGTCAAGCCAGTCAGATGCGGGATCACCAAGGAGGTAAGTTAGTTTGAATATTAACCAGGTGATGGCAAGAAACAGTGGCAGTCCCAGGAGCCTGTGGGTTACTACAGTATCGATCCTGTCGGAAATAGTGAGTCTCTGCTTGATGTTAAGATCCCTGTTGACCACTTCAGCTGTGAGCCCTGCAATATAGCCCCACCTACGTTCTATTATAGCTGTCTGCAGATCATAGCCGAGTTCCTTTTCGAGATGCAGATCTGCTTCTTCTACTATCTTTGAAATCCTATTGTAGACGTCTGAGTCTTTTATAATATTCCAGACAATGGGATCTCGCTCCGCAATTTTTATCGCGGCGAGAGAAGGAGTTAATCCATAATTGGCCAGTTCATCCTCTGGCAGGGAGCCTTCGATCTTTTTAAGGAAAGGCTGGACCCTGTCACCGTAAGGAACAAGCAAATCTTTTCTCTTAGATGTCCCAAGTGTTTCAATGACCCTTGCCTTAAGATCTTCAATCCCTTTTTTGCTCTTTGCTACAGTCGAAATGACAGGAACTCCCAGAAGGTTCTCAAGGGATTGGATATCTATGGTTATACCCTTTGATGTTGCAAGGTCGTTCATGTTGAGCGCTACTACTGCATTCTGTCCCATTTCCAGGAGCTGGACTACAAGGTAGAGGCTTCTTTCAATATTTGAAGCGTCAGCTACAACGACGGTTAATCCCGGTTTCTCATTCAGCAGAAATTCAGCTGCGATCTGTTCGTCCACTGAAGAAACACCGAGACTGTATATTCCGGGAAGGTCAACGACCTGGATATCTTCCATGCCGTATTTGAGTCGACCTTCCTTACGTTCCACAGTTACTCCGGGCCAGTTGCCTATTTTCTGTGTCGAGCCGGTCAGGGCATTGAAAAGAGTGGTTTTCCCTGTATTAGGATTTCCGGTAAGGGCTATCACACCTGCCATGTCAGAAGCACCTCGCTTTGCATGAACTACAGGCTGAGGAACCTACAGGTTTTACCACAACAGATTCGGCCTCGCTTTTTCGAAGACTCAGCTCGTATCCTCTAAACCATACAGAGACAGGATCGTTGAGAGGAGCCTTTCTCTGGACCGTGAGTAATGTTCCGGGAACAATGCCCATATCAAGGACTCTCCGCTTGAGACCGTCCTGACCAGTTACTTTTACAACCTGGACCTGTTTCCCCTTTTCTACCTCGCTCAAGAGGCTATTTGCAATACTGCAGGAATTTCCCATCTTGGCACCTCCAAAAGTTTTATGCATCAAACTTAAAATTTGTTAAAAAAAGAGAACACCTGCGGTGCAGCTCTTTTTACAGTCTATATTTCCCTTACAAATATTCGGCTTGCGATTCCCTGACCTACAGCGAACCTCGAATTGCCGACTCCCAGCATCACAGGACCTCCGCCGTTGCTTAATATCTCAAGGGTTGTACCGGGAAGAATGCCCATTTCTTCAAGGCGCGTCAGGAAAGTGTTTCCGCCTAACAGTTTTACGACTTCAACTCTCTTGCCTGCAGAAATAGCTGTAACAGGACACATTTCTCTCATCACCTTTCAGGTTTGTTTTCCTCTTCAATTCTTGTCCATACACTTGCTGCTTCGTTTCTTCGAAGGGAAAGGTCCATTCCCCTTATTCGAGTAATTATTGGGCCACCCATAGGAGCAGAATTCTCTATGGTTATTGGAGTTCCGGGGACGAGTCCCATCTCAAGAAGCCTTATCCTCAGCGGGCCAGTGCATGAAAGACGTACAATAGTGCATTCCTTCCCTTGAGGTCGCATGGCAAGAGGCATGGGAAGGGTCTGGTCATTTTCGAGTTCCTGTTCAAGACGATGGACCCATTCTTCGCCATGCCTTTTTGCCCTGCTGAAGAATTCTCCCAGGGCGAAGAACTTCTGTTCAGTCCTTTCGTCCATGGCGTGTTCCATAACGCAGGCAAGCTCGCAAGCATCCTCTCTTTTCATTCCGAGGATATCGGTAAAAAGGAAGGACAGGTTCTCGTGTCTCCTGTAAATGGTCAGGGCCCTCTGCCTTCCAGCTTCTGTAAGCCTGACGGCGCCATAGGGTTCATGTTCAAGCATCATAGATCTGACAAGTTTTTTTATTCCAGATGTTACGGTTCCTTTAGTCAGATCAAGCTTTTCAGCCAACCTGGTGACTGTGGCTTCTTCTCCAGATATTTCAATTGAAAAAATAGATTCAAGATAATCCTCGAGTCTCGATGAAGCGTTCATTAGGACCTCCTGTAAAAACACAATGAGCTTAAACAAAAGTATGATATATCAAACTTTTTAATTCTGTCAATACTTTAATGTAGAATTTTTACAGGAAAGGTTTATTTATGAAAAAAGTTCGTCTCTTCCTTGAACCAACCAAAGTAATTTCTTTATGTTGTAGTTTAATATATTAATGTTAAAATATTCGTATGATAATGTTATATTTAATTATCCTGGTATGGGGATTAAGGAGTTGTTTTCCATGAAAAAAATTATTCCGGTCCTTGTTGTAATTTTGTTATCTGTTTGTTTATCTGCCTCGGTTGCAATGGCAAAGCAGCAGCTCAAGGTTCCTCCAAAACCTTCTTTGACTGTACCTGTCAAACCAGTAAAGCCTCAGGTTGATATCAAGAAGATACCCAGATTGGTTTTGCCTGATCTTGTTATAGATAACTTCAGCATAGATAACGAGGGAATGACAGAACATGAAAACCAGATGCATTTTCCTGTCACTGCAAGGGTCAGCAATACAGGGGAAGGGAAAGTGGACAAACCCTTTTATGTTGTATTCGAATATTATAGAGATAATCTCGGAAGATGGGAGCCAGACCGAACCCGTTCTAACGCCATAAAAATCAATACTTCCGTTTCCCCCTCTCAAAGTATTAATATTAGCGGTTATTTGAAGATCGGGAAGGTTATGGCATCAGACAGGAATTTCAGGGTAAGGGCTGTTGTGGATTCATTGGAATTTGAAGAATTTCCTCCAGAGGGCGGAAAAATTTCCGAAAGCAATGAAAATAACAATGTAAGTAACGAAATTACTCTTTCTACCCCTTATGTTGCCGAATTGACAGGTATGAATAAAGAGGCTGCTATCAGAGGGGTTGAAACAGTTTTCATTCAAGGAATTGGTCTGGGAGATCAATCTGAAGAGCGTATTCTGGTGATAGAGAGCAAGGGAGAAAAAATTCAGGCAGAGGTTACAAGGTGGACACCTGGAGGGATAAATTTCAAAGTTCCCGCCAATACGCCAACAGGTGATAGTCTCGTATATATAGCTGACAGTGGCACAATGCAGCAGCTGACGCATTCCCAGCCCATTATTGTTACTGAGAGAAAATCCCTTAAATGGAACAAGTTTATGGATGCTTTCAATCTCTTTGGTGGTGCTTTTTCTATAAGACTTCATACCTGGTCAGGAGGATCAGATTATCAAAATGTATCCCAAATGACAACTCTTGATAGCAGTAATCCTGTTTTGCTTAATGTGCCCAGAATACAGTTCAAGACTGATCTTGGTTACTACAGATTTTTAATAAATGATTTTAAGACACTTGATATAAATCATTCGGAAAATGCCTTCAGCGTAGACAGACAGAATTGTGCGTCCAATCAGATGAGACTTTTAATACGCTTTGAGAGTGAAAAGAAAGAGCTTATCGGATACTATAAGGTGCTTGGCCCGGCAGGAAGCTGGCGGCGTGACGGAGCTCCTGACATAAACGTTAATAATGGACTGGTAACGATCCTTTTCCAGTTCAATGATCCCGGGACAGGTACGTTGGATTACAAGGCTGCGGCAAATTTCACCGGAGATATATCAGCTTCTGGAAGCGTCTGGAATACGATTCTTGATCTTTTCATGAGTGATTGGGATAAAAAGGTTAGAAAAGAGGTAAATGCTGGAATTCGCAATGCCATTAATTCTCAGCAGGTTAAACAATCCATAACCACAAGCTTTATGGATTTTATCCGTTTTCAGTTAAGTATAAGTAGTAACCATAAGATCAGAAATTTTGATTTCACAAACGATGCAATAGTTGTGACCTATTATTAAGGTATGTATAACTTTATTGCATTTGTGACCATTTTTCAGGAGTGATCTGAATATGACTGATGGATTCTTTAAGATCTATATGTTGACTCTATTGCCTTTTGTCGTTATTGACGGAATATGGCTCGGTTTTGTGGCACCCGGGTTCTACCGCTCACAGATAGGGTTTTTGCTGGCGGAAAGGCCTAACTGGTTCGCTGCAGTATTGTTTTACCTGCTCTTTATTGCCGGAATGGTATATTTCGTGACCGGCCTGGATATCTCTCTTTCCTCTGCACTGATCAGAGGAGCTATTTTCGGGTTTATGTGTTATGCCACATATGATCTTACAAACCTCGCAACCGTAAAAGGCTGGCCTGTACTGGTAACTGTTGTGGACCTTAGCTGGGGTTCTATTCTCGGTGGTGGGACAGCGGCCCTTGCGGTGTTCATGAAGGGTCTCTTCCAATGAATTTACAATATCTTTTACTCGTATGAGAATGGTTTACAAATAAAATAGTCTGGTTTTTTACCTGCGCCTGTTCAGTTTTGAATCCAGGTGCAGGTATTATAATATTTTGATTCAACTTATAAGTGCAGTTACTACTGATAGGTAAACTGATACGTTCAAATAAAATTGCTTACATCAAAAATCCTTTTTTGGAAAAACTTGTCGGTAGATCTATTCTGCAGATGATTCTATTTGTTGTTTCATAGTATTATGTTTTTTTCTTTTTCTTCCAAAGCATGAAGACTTCTTTTTTCCGCATTAATGAGATGCTTTTCCATCGCTTTTTCAAGTTGTTTAAGATCTCTTTTTTTAAGAGCTTCAAGGATTGCGATATGTTCTTTAGTGATCATGATGACAGATTTTTCAATGTTAGGATGATTTTCTCTGTAATATCTTGCGTAATAACGTATTCTAAGAGAATAAACACTTAGATTCTTTAAGGCATTTTTTATTTCCGAGTTTTTTATATGTTGAGTTATTGTTTCGTGAAGAGTGAGATCTGAATATTTATAATAACTGAAATCATTGGGGGCAGCTTCTACTTTTTTGAAAATATTCTCAAGATTAATTATTTCTCCATCTGTTACAGACTTTATAGCAGTTCGGCATCCATAAGTTTCAAGAAGACGCCGCATTTCGAGAATATCTACTATCTTTTCCCTGCTCATTTCACTTACAATAATATTTTTGTTTCTTTGGATAGTAACAAGATTTATACCCGCAAGTTTAAGAAGAGCCTCCCTAACGGGAGTAGAGCTCAAGCCAAATTCCTTTGCCAGCTTTTCTACAAATATTGGAGTTCCCGGTTCCAATTCATTGTTAATTATCTGTTCTTTCAGATAGTTGTAGACCTGGTCTGCAAGTGATTGAAATTTTTGTCTGCCCATAAAACCCCTCCGAATCTAATAGAAAAATAATCAGTAATCTTTTATGTAAAGCTTTGCATAATACTTAAGTTTGAATGTTTAGAAATATTCTATTATTCCAAGGATAAAATAATAAACCCTATTAAATGCATCTTATAATAAAAATAGGAAATATACCGCAAAGTATACATTGCATTTTGCAGTTAGTCTATGATATATTGTTTTTGAATAACGGAATATTTGACCAAGTATCAAAAATCAAATCGGATCACAAGCTTATTAAAGGAGCTGTTTTTTTTGGGAGCAAGGATTTCTGAACGTGTGCTTGGTATTAGTCCCTCTGCTACTGAATCAACATCATTTCTTG
>CAZFJG010000046.1:0-11906 GCA_964519285.1 uncultured Synergistales bacterium
GTGAGGGTGGTTGAAACGAGGAACTTGCCCCTGCCGTTGAATATGTACTGTCTGGCGCTTCTGTCGTAGATTATATCAACGGCGTATTCGTCCCTCAGGAACGCGAGGTCCCTTTCCAGGGTTCGGGGATTTGAATATTCAAGACAGTTCATAAGCTGGTCTTTTGTCATGCGGCGCGAGGAATAGAATGCCAATATCAGGCTGTTCAGCCGCGAAAGCCTGATGGAACTGAGGTCCCTGGACAAAATTAACTCCCCCCCGTTGTTTACTTATAATCCAATTTTAATACTAACCATTGATTTTTACAAATTAATGCAAGGGGGAGCTATCGATATTCTCTTTAAAGACAAGGTATTTAAAGATCTTTTCAAAATGATCAGTAATTTTTTGTTACGTATTTTTTGAACCGGTCCATGGATTCTCTAAGGTCATCATCTGAGGCAGCAAAGCTCAACCTCAGGAAACCTTCTCCGCTGTTGCCAAAGTACGAGCCGGGAACTGTAGCTACCTTGCCCTTTTTCAACAGGTCGATGGCAAAATCCTCCGAGCTTCTGCCGAAGGAGCTTATGTTCGGAAAGGCATAGAAAGCTCCGCCTGTTGGATAGCAACTTACACCGGGAATGGCGTTGAGGCCATGAAGAACAATTTCCCTTCTTCTGGCGTAGGTATCGTTCATCTTTCTGACGCAATCCTGGCTCTCTTTAAGGGCAGCGGTGGCAGCAACCTGGGTGAAGGTTGGAGCACAGGAGATTAGAGCCTCCTGTAGATAGACTGACTGCTGGACATATTTTTCGGGAGCCACAAGGTATCCAAGTCTCCATCCTGTCATGGCATAGGTCTTTGAGAAACCGTTGTGGATTATCACCCTGTCCTGCATGCCCGGAAGCTGGGCGATACTGCAATAGCCTGAATTTTCATAGAGAATGCTGTCGTAGACCTCGTCTGAAATGACCGTGAGGTCGTGCTTTTTTACTACTTCGGCAATTTCTGCAAGATCTTCCCTGTTCAGAACAGCCCCTGTGGGGTTATTTGGGGAATTCAGAAGCAGGGCCCTTGTGGAAGGAGTAAGAGCTTTTTCAATATCTTCTGCCTGAAGGCGGAAGCCCTTATCCTCCCTTACCGGAACGGTTACAGGATCAATGCCCGCAAGATGGAACTGTCCCAGGTAGTTGGGATAATAGGGATCCGGCAGAAGTATGGAATCGCCAGGATTGAGGGAGCCAAGAAAGGAATGGAGCAGGCCCTGGGTAGATCCTGCTGTGATAATGACATTTTCAGGTCCATATTCCAGCCCCATGGTATTCCGATATTTTACGGCGACTTCTTCCTTTAGCTCCAAAAGCCCTCCGCTTGGGGCATAATGGGTGTAGCCTCCCCTTAAGGCTTTCACACCAGCCTCGATAATATGTTCAGGTGTGTCCAGGTCGGGCTCACCTATACAAAGGCTGATCACGTCTTCCATTGACAGAGCCAGGGCGGACATCTTGCGAATTCCCGAGCGTGGGAAATCCGACACTCGCCTGGAATGTTCCATAATAGATCCCTCCCAAAATAAAACAGGATTGACAACTCTGATCCTTATGCTACCATGTTTTTATATTTAATGAAATGTAGTTTTACATAATGAAATTAGATCCTTCCACAATTATTTCTTTCGCCATTGCAAAGATAATAACAAATACTTGAACAGGAGGTAAGTTAAAAGATGAAACTGGACAGAGTATCCGAGATGATGGAAAAGGCAGGTTTTCCGGGAAGAGACCTTTACGACCGGCCGGAAAGCGGTAAATCCTTTCCCGACGGATGTCACTACAGGATCGAAATGTCAGGTGTGGAAGGTCCACGAGTGCTGGAAGCTCTCATAGATGAGAGGCATAAGAGGAACGTGCCTGTTCACCGGCTTATCTCTTTCTGCCAGGGGGGCACTCTCTTCGACAAGGCTGAACTGAAAGATTTTGCACAGATGGCTGCAGAGGACAAGATGGAAGTCATCGCCGTTCCGGGTCCGAGAAATGCCTGGGACACGGGAAGGCAGTTCATCACCTCCGACGGCCAGAGATGCGGAGGCCTTAACCATCGTGGTTCTGACGAGGTAAGAAAAGTACTGGCGGACATGCTCGAGATGTACGATATGGGATTCCGTGGCTTTATGCTCGTGGACTGGGGCGTAATGGCTATGGTGAAAAAGCTCCAGGAAATGGGAGAGTTCCCGAAGGACATCGCCATCAAGCTTTCTGTATGGGCGGGAGTCAGCTCTGCATGCGGAGCCAGGCTTGCACAGGATATCGGCGTCAGTTCCTTCAACCCTGTTTCTGACCTTTCCCTTCCTCAGATGGCCTCAATAAGGAAAGTTGTGGATATTCCCATTGATTTCTACATCTGGACCTTTGATTCATACGGCGGCGCAAACCGTATCTTTGATGCTCCTGAAGTTGCAGAGATCTACTCACCCTGCTACTTTAAATTCGAGCCGGCCCCAACTGCCAACTACTACTCGCCTTTTGTCGCTGACGAGAACCACATGGATCTGATGCGCAAGAAGATCAAGTGGGCGGAGTGGGTCATCCAGAACGTCGAGGAAAACGCACCTGGCATGAAGGTCTCTCCCCAGGGAGCTTCGGACCTTTTCGTACCGAAGGTATAAAAGAATTTTTTCTGTGTCAAAAATTTCAGGGAGTCCTTTTCAGGGCTCCCTGCTGATGTTATATCCAGAATGACTTATAATTTCAGATCAGCTCAGGAGATCATTGATCATCCTTCCGTAGTTGACAACCTTTGCGATGATCTCACTCTCTTCGCTGCTTCCGTTGGAATAACGGAACCTGGGGAAAGTAACGCTTATAGCTGCAATTGGTGAACCGAGGTAAAAGAGCGGAACTGCAACACAGGCCAGACCCTCCATACATTCCTCGTTGTCCAGGGCATAGCCACGCTCCCGGACTATCTGAAGTTCGTCCTGTAGTTTTTCCAGTGAATCTATGGTCTTTTCAGTTAACTTGATAAAAAGCTCGTCCTTGTAACATTCTGTCAGTTCACCTTCAGGCAGGAATGCAAGCATTGCCTTTCCCACACCTACACAGTAAGCGGGAAAGGTCTTTCCTATCTCGACGTTTACCCTGATGGTATTCTGGGATTCCACCTGATCGATATAAACGACCTTTGAATCCTGGAGAACTGCGAGATGAACCGACTCTCCTGTTGCCGCCAGGAGCTTTTCCATGAAGGGATGAACCTGGGAGACAAGGCTCTCGTGGACGTTCTTCTCGCGGCCTAATTGCAGAAATTTGTAAGTCAAGGAGTACTGTTTATTTAAAGAGTCCTGTTTAACATAACCCAGGGAATGCAGGGACGAGAGAAACCGGTGAACAGTGCTCTTGTTCATGCCAAGTTCTTCAGCCAGTTGCTGTATACCCATTTCCCCATTCCGGGAAAGACACTCTATAATTGCAAAACCCTTGTAAAGTGACAAGTTCTCTTTCATAAACAGCTTCCTCTTTTCACATAAATCTTAAACTTTATTATACATTTATCTGTATCCAGAATTATATTATCTGTTCTTACCTAAAAGGCTCTTTCTACCCTGCTGAAATATGAGGGTATTGAGCGGAACATTCAGTTTTTCAGAAAAGGTATCACATTTTACGATAAAGAGGAAAAAGTTCCTCTTGTCGTGGAATTGGGCACTCTCAAAATTGCCAACGCCCTTGGAAAGGATGACTGGACTGTTTTCGTAGATCTTTCTAAAATCACCCCTGCTGTTTTCGAAAACAAAACCTGGAATGGTGCTTCCTGAAGATACAACGGAACACAACTTTCCCAGCCCAACCTGGTGGGCATCTTCTATTGTGGCATCGTTGAGAATGGGAGCACCCCTGGAGGCGTATGTAATTTCTATTCCCGGAAAGGCTCTCTGCAGCTGCCTTACAAGGATCTTATCCAGGACTATCTCACCACAGTTGTCCCCCATGATCAAAAGGCTCCTGTGCCTGTCGATCAGGTCAAGAAAGTTATGGTAAGTATTGATATCAAGGCTGAGAGTATCTATATAGTTATGGAGGATGGAGACTACCTTGTTGAAGTCCACGTCCTGGAAGGCTCCAAAATCTATAAGGTTGGCCGAGCCTGCCGCTACAAGAGAAGCTTCCAGGGAATCGGGGCTTTCCTCTATCATCTGCTCCGTTCTTTCCTCGATGGAAAGCATGAGGGAATTAAACTGATGCTTCAGATCCCTGAAAGGATCTTTTAAGCCTGTTCTTTCAAGGAGAACAGACCACCCTATTCCCGTAAGCAGGGGAGCACATGAGTCTGTTTTAATCTCAGCCCCCATACGCGAGACAATCTCGTGCATGAAGGCGACCTTTTCCTCTTCGCTTTTCAGGGTTTTGCCTGCGATGTGAAGGAGATTGTTCATAACACAATTTACACATGAAGAATAGAGTTCCATCTTAAAAACCATCTTTCCGGTATAAATAAGTACCAAAACCTTATGAATATAACATAAACGAAAAGGCTTACCTGCATTTTCCCAGAAAAAATATCAAACTTTTCCAAAGTCCCTTCTATATCGGAACACTCATGCCCATTTTTCAAGAGAATTGGATTAGAATAATGTTATTCCAGGTTTAAAAAGGAGGAATACCTATGGAAGAACTGAACAGCCTTTTAAATAATGCTGTCGAGTCGATATATCCGGAAGTTCGTGAACTACAGGAGAGCATTCACAGTGAACCAGAGCTTTCCAACGAGGAGAACAGGACAAGGGAAAAAGTAAAGACCTTTCTTAAAGATACAAAGGTGGAGGTAAGGGAATGCGAAAGATCCACGGGCCTGATCTGTGACCTGAAGGTGGGGGAAAAACTTCCCACCATAGCCTTCCGCGGTGACATGGATGCTCTTTCCATTGGAGAGAAAACTGACCTGCCCTACCGTCCTACATTCAAGAAAGCCATGCACGCCTGCGGACACGATTTCCACACTACCATACTTGCGGGCTCGGCAAAGCTGATGTCTTTCCTGTCTGAAAGACTGAAGGCAAATGTTCGGTTCATATTCCAGCCTGCTGAGGAAAACAACCCCGAGGGTGGGGCAAAAAGGATGATCGAAGAGGGCGCCCTTTCTGGATGCTCGGCGATCTTCGGCCTTCACCTGTGGCCAGAGCTGAATACCGGACAGATCGGATTAAAAAGGGGACCTCTCTTTGCCGCCTCTGACAAAATAAAAATAAAGATAACGGGAAAGAGCGCTCATGCTGCCAAACCGGAAGCAGGAACGGATGCGGTGGTCATAGCAGGCCACATTATAGTTGCCATTCAGACGGCTATCTCCCGCGGCATCAGCCCCTTTGATGAGGCTGTCGTAACTATCGGCCGTATGGAGGGAGGGACCAGGTACAACATAATCGCCGAGGAAGCGGACCTTTACGGAACAGTTCGAAACACCTCACCTACAGTGAGGGAAGCCCTCCGAAAAAGGCTGGCTTCGATCGTGAAAAACACTGCAGATATGTTTGGAGGCAGTGCAGAATTAGATTATGCGGAGGGTTTTCCAGTACTTGTTAACAACAGTGATCTTTACAGTTTTGCCTCGGAGGAAGTGCAGGGGCTGGAAGAGCTGGGCATAAAGGGCATGAAGATGGAACACTCTTCCATGGTTGCGGAGGACTTCAGTTATTATGCCCTTGAGATCCCCGGATTTTTCATGCTCCTTGGTTCCACTGCTCCAGGAACTGATAAAAAGGAAGTATTCCCCCTGCACAGCCCCTATTTCAGGGCCGACCAGGAATGCATAAAAAGAGGGCTTTCGACTTTTGCTAAACTCGCAATGGACGGAGACAGGATACCGGTCTGATCTAAAAGTCCATTTTTTGGAAGAAATGAAAAAAGGAGATGAATGCCATGAAAGAAAAGGAAAGCAGGCCCATTGTTCTTCAGGGCGGAAGGATAATAGACGGAACAGGCTCGGAACCCTATATCGGATCACTTGAGATAGACCACGGAAAGATAAACATGGTATGCCCTCATGCCGAGGCAACTAAGAAAGCTGCTTCTCGAAAAAATTTGATCTCAGTAGTCAGCGGGCAAGGAGTTATTTTTAATGATAAGCTTTTCGCTGCCTTTTTACAAGAATAAATGCCTGAACCCGACGATTATAAATCGCTACGGTGTTCAGGCATTTGTCCGGGTAAACAGGTTTGAATAAAGTATCTACTGCTTTTCCAGGTATCTCAACGCTACGGAAGAAAGAAGGGCTACGCCCTCTGCGAGAACGCTGTCATTGGTTTTGAAATCCGGGCTGTGATGCTGGGCGTCAGTTCCTTTTTCAGGATCTCCCATTCCAAGAAAACAAAAGACTCCAGGGATCTTCTGCTGGTAAAAACTGAAATCCTCAGAGCCCATTACTATGGGCATCTCTTCCAGGCAATCTTCTCCAAGAATTCCCGGAGCAGTCTCTTTAAGTATCTCTACCATATAAGGATCATTTACTGTTACAGGGTAAACAGGAATAAAATCGAGATTTATACTGCAACGCAGAGCTGAGCCTATTCCTTCGGCAATACGTCTCATCCGTTGGGGAATCTCTTCCCGAATGACTGGACTGGTTGTACGAACATTGCCCTGGAGAGTTGCGACTTCAGGAATGATGTTCGGCGCTGTGCCGCATTCGATCTTTCCTACGCTCAGTACAACTGTATCAAGGGGGTCTATCTCACGGCTTACCACGGTCTGGATCGTGGTAATGATAGTGGCAGCTGCAATTGTGGGGTCCACTGCCTCATGAGGTCTGGAACCATGCCCTCCTTTTCCTTTTACCTGGATGTCCCATATATCCGCAGAGGCCATCATGGGGCCGGACTTATAGCCAATTTTCCCAACTGGAAGAGAACTCCAGACGTGGAGTCCACAAATGGCATCCACTCCATCAAGGACTCCTTCGCTAATAAGCTGCTTTGCACCCGAATGAATACCAGATTCCTCTGCCGGCTGGAAAATAAGTCTTATTGTTCCCGGAAGCTGATCCCTTATCTCGGCAAGGACGTGGGCAACTCCGAGAAGGATGGCTCCGTGAGCGTCATGGCCACAGGCGTGCATTACTCCTTCATTTTGAGATTTCCAGGGTTCGTCCACAGCTTCGCTCAGAGGCAAGGCGTCGATATCTCCTCTTATGGCGATAACCGGTCCTCTGTCCTGGCCTGAAATATCGGCGATTACTCCTGAGCCGGTATCGCCGAAACCCCTGCGGATATTCTCATAACCCAGCCTGGAAAGAACTGATTCTATATTCTTAGATGTCCTTTCCTCTTTCCAGGAAAGTTCCGGATGGGCGTGAAAATCATGTCGATATTCTATGACCTTATCTTTTATCTCCTCTGCCAGAGTGCGAATTCTTTCCATATCCATAAAGGTCAGCTCCTTTTCAGATCAGCTATTAGTAATGTTATTTGAGATAGTAAAACTTTATTCCTGTATTTACAAGAACCAAAAAATCCCGGGCATGAATTGTAGCCCGGGACCTTGTCAAAACCAGATATTTTTTCAGGAACTTGTTTTACAATATTTTTATATCCTGTTGAAATTTACTTCTTTAAAAGGAGAAGCAGAGGTACTACAAGAATAGCCATAATTCCGGAAAGACTGATCATGGAACAGCCGCTGTCTCCCTCAGGCAGTTCATCATCTTCAGTTTCGATTTCTTCATCATCCGGAGTAGTGATAACGTCGTCGTCATCGTCGGTAACAGGAGGTACAAAGTCATCGTCATCGTCTCCTGTGGGAAGATCTGAATAATCCGTCAGGTAACGTAAAATAACAACTCTATTATCGGCACCTGGACCATCACTGTAACCGGCAACTACAATTCTTCCCTGTTCATCTATCAGGCAGGAATTTGCTCCTTCATTACTTGAAATGTTTTCTAACAGATAGCCACCATCGCCATCGGGGTTAAAATCGGGGTCAAGGTTTCCATCTGAAGTGTAGCGGGCAAGGACAAAATCTGCTGCAGAGGCCGTTCCTGTTTTACCAGCGACTACGATCCTTCCCTGCCTGTCAATTACACATGAATGTATGTAATCGCTCGTTGAATCAATATGTGTAAAAACCTTTCCCGTTCCATCTTCTCCAAAAGTCGTATCAAGTGTACCATCTGTATTATATCGGGCGAGGGCAAAATTTATGTTAGTCCCGGCTTCAGTTTTAGCATAACCGGCAGCTACGATTTTATCCTCATGATCAATAGCTACAGAAGTAATAACATCCTGATTTCCATTAAAATCTGTTGAAACTATTCCTCCAGAGCCAAAAGTATCATCTATCGATCCATCGGAATTATAACGGGCAAGTGCGAAATCACACTCCGAAGAGGGGAAACCATTTTCGCTTTTCCCTCCAACAACGATCCTGCCCTCGTTATCAACAGCAACTGCATAGGCCTGTTCATTTCCCCAACCAAGGTCTGTGGTGACAGAATTTTGAAGAGGATCTCCGGCATCGGCGAAATCGTATATAACAAGGCCAAAATCTGTATCAGTACCTGAAATTCCAGCTTCGCCAACCATAATAACCTTGTCGTCACTTGTTACAGCACATGCATAGCAATAATCACCACGACCCTCAAAATCCTTTTCCTGTTGCTCAGAACCCCCAAAATCCTGATCATATCCCTTAAGCGCAAAATTCCAGTTTGATGTTGTAGTGCCGCCAGGGACAGTATCTCCATCAACGCTTCCTGTGACAAAGATCTGACCGGAACTGTCTATACAGCCGGAAAAATCCTCTTCAGGAAAAACTCCTGTGACATAACCATCGTATGTACCATCTGAATTGAAACGTGCAATTAAAGGCATACCTCCGTAACTGCCAACAACTACTATTCGCCCCTGTTCATCGAGAAAGCATGTTTTTGCCCTATCATCCTCAGGTGTAAAATCCCGGCTTACCACGCCGCCTGTTCCAAAATCAGGATCGAGCTCAACATAAGCATTTGCTGCAAAGACAGGAAAAAGAAAGGTTATAACTGCAACAAATATTATTACTCTCCTGCATGCTCCAATACAGACAAAGCTCCCAGAATACTTCATTTCAGGACGCCTCCTCAGACAAAATGTATTTTCATGCCAGAACGCAGGCATGTGCCTTTGAGTATCCACAAGAATAAGCTTTGCAATGAAAAAAAGGTAACTGTATGAATGATCTATTTTATGAACATCGGAAAAAAGAAATGTATTGATATTAATTATCACCTAAATGCTTCTGTTGTCAATTAATTCATTTGTTAATTTAAAAAAGGGCTGACAGTTTTTATTTCCCCTGTTCAGCCCTTGCCACTTACTGTTTATTTTTCCCAGGTTACCAATCGAAGGGATCTGTTTACGTTGTTCAGACCTCGGAAGGAAACCAGTGTCGTGTGCTGTTGGATATTTTAACCAGGGTAAGCATGACCGGAACCTCAACAAGTACTCCCACCACAGTTGCCAGAGTAGCACCAGAAGTTAACCCGAACAGGGAGATCGCCACTGCCACTGCGAGCTCAAAAAAGTTGCTCGCACCGATCATAGCGGCCGGTGATGCTATGTTGTGGGGCAGGTTCCATGCCCTGGCCCATCCGTAAGAGAGGGTGAAAATAAAGAAGGTCTGCAGGGTGAGAGGTATAGCTATCAGAAGTATGTGAAGAGGATTACCGAGGATGACATCCCCCTGGAAAGTGAAGATGATGATCAGGGTAAGAAGGAGTCCTGTAATGGTTACGTGATTGAACTTTTTAAGGAAGACCTCTTCGAAATATTCAAGGCCCCTTGTGGCTATAATGTGTTTTCGTGTCACAAAACCAGCAGCCAGAGGGATAACGATAAAAAGAACCACTGATAGGAACAATGTATCATAGGGAACCATTACGTCGCTTACGCCTAAAAGTAACATCACTATTGGAGCAAAGGCTACGAGAAGTATAAGATCGTTAACTGCAACCTGGACAAGAGTATAGGCGGGATTTCCCCTGGTAAGGTGACTCCAGACAAATACCATAGCTGTGCATGGTGCAGCTCCGAGCAGGACCATTCCTGCAATATATTCTGTGCCAAGACCATATGGGACAAGGGGGGCAAAGATCACCCTCATGAACAGCCAGGCAAAGAAAAACATGGTGAAAGGCTTGATAAGCCAGTTGGTGCTGCATGTAACCAAAAGTCCCTTGGGCATTTTCAGAGACTTGAGAATACTTGTAAAATCCACCTTTAGCATCATTGGATAGATCATGAGCCAGATCAGGACAGCCACCGGAATTGATACCCGGGCATATTCCATCTTACCCAGTATCTCCGGAACTACCGGAAAGAATTGACCAATAGCTACTCCAAGTATTATGCATAGACCTACCCATAATGTCAGGTAAGTCTCAAAAAATCCCAGACCAGATCCTTTTTGTGTGTTTTTCTTTTTCTCCACTCTCGAATTACACCCTTTCCTGAATTTTTTGAAGAGATATAATATCTACTTTTTTCTCGTTAGACCTTCACAGCCGATACCGCTTTTTCTGTATTTCTCGTAATTTTCCAGGTCCTTTATCATTACGGGGTCTACTCTAAAGCTCTCTTTAAGATAACTAACCAACAGGGAATTATTTTCCAGGAATTGAGGATCTGCCTGATAATGAATCCACTGGCCTTTTCTGTGACAAATTATAAGTTTCTCCCCTTTAAGCCTGGAGAGATGTCTTGAGACATTTGACTGGCTCATATCAAGTACATGTTCTATCTCGCATACACAGAGTTCGTTCCGAAGAATCAGGTTGAGGATCCTTAACCTGTTAGTGTCTCCCAGGACCTTGAAGAGTGATTCCATATTATTTATTCATCTCCGAATATGATTATAGTTGCATATATTCATATATTATTTACATATTTTTGCGTCTGTCAAGTTGAATCCTTCTTTTTCTGACTTTAATCATTGGTGGTAAATTACCTGTTTTATCTTTTCACAAGCAGAAAAAGCAGGGGCAGGAATATAAGCAGTAACTGGCTTTGGTGGCCAGAGATATCACAACCGGTTACAAGGGATGTGGCCGGTTTTTCCGGCCACATCCCTTGTATTGTAATATTTTGAATTTTCCGGATCAGCGATTCCAAGCAGAGCTTGCTGCAGCTGCATCGACCATGTTGTCCAGTGCCTGGTCGGCAAGATCAAGGGCTTTCAGACCCTTGTCGTTTACATATTCTGTCAGCCAGGCCTTTGCCAAAGCCACGTTACCTTTTTCCACCATGGCCATAAACTCTTCCTCTATTTCCGGCAATTCGTCCCACATCTCTTCCTCGTAAGGATCAAAGGCCTCCCGGACTGCATCATAATAGAGCTCATGGCTTCCGAGAGCTGTCTTGGTTATCTGAAGGAATTTGCCACAGGCCTCAGGTTTTGTGTATTCCGACGGAACGCTGTTGATACCTACATAGAAAGGAACATAAGTACTCAGGCAGGGTTCTCTGAAACAGTGCAGCATGAGTCCAAGATAATCCGGTACATCCGGGCGGGAAACGAGGATGGCTGAAGAGGCTGTTACTCCACCCATTCCGTGATAGCATATAGACCTTATGAATAAAGGATGTTCGGTCATATCTTTTTCAGGCCATTCCCCAACCCACTCTTTCAGATCTCCGAGGCCGGAACTGTAGAAGGGACGCTGATGGGTATCCACGACCTTGCCGCTGGGCAAGGTGACTTCATCATAATGGTCTCTCATCATTGGAACGAAATCTTCTGGCTCAAGGTCGCCTTTTTCCGGCTCCATGAGTTCCATGGCCCTCTGGTACCTCATCTCCGTGTTGTAAAGGTTTTCGATGGCAGGTCTTTTGGCAAAATCCTCGTTGTCAGAGGGATAAAGCTCGTATGTCCCGTATACTTTACGGAAGTTTATCTTGT
>CAZFJG010000047.1:0-11546 GCA_964519285.1 uncultured Synergistales bacterium
AATACTGTGGAGACAAGGGATCCCTATACAGCAGGCCATCAGCTCAGAACAGCTGATATCGCTGCAGCAATAGCAGTGGAGATAGGTATGGACGAAAATACCCAGAAGGGAATATACATGGCAAGCATGATTCACGACATCGGCAAGATCAACATTCCTTCTGAGATCCTTAACAAACCCGGACCTATCAATGATACTGAGTTCTCTCTCATAAAGGAACATCCTTCCATCGGAGCCCGGATAATAGAACCTATTGAGTTTCCGTGGCCTATTTCAACGATAATAACCCAGCATCACGAAAGAATAGACGGATCTGGATATCCCCATGGCCTCCACGACGAGGAGATCCTGCCGGAGGCAAAGATACTTGCAGTAGCCGACGTAATGGAAGCCATGTGGTCCCACCGCCCCTACCGCCCTGCAAAAAGCATACAGGACACCCTGGATGAACTCCAGAACTACAGGGGGATCAAGTATGACCCGGATATTGTTGATGCTGCTCTTGGTCTTTTTCGCTCAGGAAAGATCCAGAGCTGCGATATTTCCGTAAACGAAGAGGATGAAACCTGGATAAGCTGAAATAACTCAGGGATTGACCTGCGTAAGCTCTCCTTCAGAGAGTGAATAGAAGATGGCATCTTTACCTGAAGCCTGGGACAGAGAGTGAAGTATCCTGCTGAATTCCGGATTGCAGGAAAAGAGGATGATCTGCTGTTTCTCCGCCATGTCAAGTATTACCCTGGCCATTCCTTTCTGTCGCCGCGGGTCAAAGCGAAGGTGAATATCGTCAAGCACTATGGGCACTGGTTCGGACATTGAGCTGAGAACAGTCGCAAGGGCAAGTCTGGTACAGATATAGGCCTGATCTGCGAGGCCACTGCTCCATTGCTGTTTTTCCTTCCTTTCTTTACGGAATAGATCATTCAGCATGATCCGGTTGTCCTCTGCCGAGAGCAAAAGCTCATATCTGCCACTGGTTATGATACCCATATAACGGGATGCCAGTTTTACAACTTCAGGCTGTTTTTCTTTTTCATATTTTTCCATGGACTGCTGAAGAAGATACCTGCAAAGACAGAGACTGACCCATTTTTTTGAAAGCCTGGATGCCTCGGATAAAAGGAACTCCCTCTGCTGAAAAAGCAGGCTTTGGCGGTTGTCGGAGGACATTTCCTCTATAAGGTTCTCTACAGCTCCAAGCTCCTTCTGAACTGTATCGTATTTCTCCTTTGCCTTTGCAAGATCCTCTTCAAGAGTGCGAACCTTTTCGCTGATATAGGCGACATCAAGCTCTTCAAGTTCCCGAATTAGAGCATCCAGACAATTTTGGCCTCCTGCTATTCCTGTCATCTCCGACCACGTTCTTGTGGATTCTTCCTGTACTTTCCGCAGATCGCAGAAATCCTCGTACATCCTGAAAAATTCTTCCTCTTCAGAACAAACGGTATTTTCAAGGAGGGCTCTTCTCTTTGTCAAAATACCGGCCAGGACCTCCTCTTCTTCCCGGATCCGTGCTTCCATATGCCAGACTGTTTCTTCAAGGGCCTTTCGAGATCCAAGTATTTTTCTGTTCTCTGAAAGGGAAGTAATAAGCATGTCCAGCTTTGCGGAAGGTTCACCATAACTGCTTTCAAGTCCGCTTTCGGCGATGAGACGATCCAGTTCCCGATTCTTTTCCCTGAGTAAATCCTCAGTTCTTTCGATATCTCTGGAGAACTCTTCCATGGATATCTGATTGCGCCTTATTGCCATTACTGCCTGTTCAAGCCGCTGGAAACCTCCAGGCTCGGTATCTTCCGGGAGATGGTGTTTTAAAAGCCAGTCCTTCCATCTCTGGAGCATCATCCCGTGTTTTGCTTCGGAGTCCTTCAACTCTTCCCCCGCGGAGATCTCCTTTTCCTCGAGTTCCTCCAGATCTTCCCTGAGCCCGTCTCTTCTCTGTATTACCTTTTCCAGTTCCTGAAGGCTCTTCTTTCTTCTTTCTGTGGCATCCAGGATCTCCTGCATGTCTGAGGATCCCCTTTTCCAAAAAACACCTGTATCCTGAAGGATCCTGTCCAGTTCTTCCCCGGACATATGAAGAGCATCGTTACAACGATCTATTTCCTCCAGGAACTCCTCTGCCTTACCCTTGTATATGGATATCAGATATTCGGCCCTTTCTCTCCTGCGGGAATTGCGGAGGTGATCCCTCAGGTCCACAAGGGCAGTGATCGGGAAAGGTAAAAATGAAACGATCAGGATAGCAAAAGAGAAAAGAGACGGAGGAAAGAAGACAAGAAATTGAGCTATTCCTCCACACATCAGCAGGAAAAAGACCAGGGTCAGGAGCAGTGGAAAAGTGAGCCGAGGATCCTCTGTCTTTTTTCGTTCCTCCTCGATATCCTTTGAGGTCTGGTCATACAGCTTTTCAAAACAGGCTTTCTTCTCCTCAAGAGCAAAGAGGGCCCTGACCTTTTCTTTTGCGCTCTCTATCCTCTCAAGAAGCAATTCCAGCTCATCCCCTTCAGAAATATCTTCATGAAAGGAATATATCGTACCCTCGGTCTTTTCAAGGTCTCTGAGGATTGCTCTCTTCTGTTTTGATATATCCTGCAGGATTTTTTCGGATGACAGTACAGAGTACCTCATCTTTTCATCTTCTGTCGCAAATTCAAAAGCCTCTCTTGCAGCGTTTCCTGAAATATCCGTCTTTTCCATTCTGTCCTGAGACCAGGACGGCCCCATTTTCAAGGACCACTCCTCCAGGGATGTCTTAAGGGTAGACAGTTTTTCCTCCAGGATAACCTGCTTCCCGGGAAGCTCGGCAAGGAGGGTTCTTTCATCTCTGAAACTTTCTATCTCTTCTTCTAACTGCAGTATGCGAGAATTGAGCTCAAGAGACCTCAGCTCTTCTTTTTTTTCGCTGACCATTTTTCTCTGGGTTTTAAGATTTTCCTGTAGATTCTCTGCCTGCCTTGTAAGATCCATATATCTCTCTTTTCCTGCAGGAGGAAATTCCTGTGCCCAATGAAGTTCCTTTTTCCTTTTTTCCAGGATCCTGAAACTGTTCCAGGGCTTACTCAGCTTTGAAATCTTGCCGAACCGGTCGAGTTCGAGCCTCGTTTCAGATACCTTTCTGGAAAGTTTCTCGAGCTCTTTCTGGAGTTCTTCACTTTTCTGCTGCAGAGAAGCATACTCTTCCAGGGTATTTCCGATCTGCCGGAGCTCTTCGTCTACACCTTCGATCCTTCTCTTCAGCTCTGCCAGTCCTGTTTTGGATGTATTCCCTCTTAATTTAATGATCTCTTTCATCTCCCTATCCAGGGAGGAAAAGACCTCTTTCAGAGAAATATCCCCGAGACCGGCAGTTGCTGAGAAGAGCCTGTTTTTTACAGAATCTTCGTCAAGGAACCTGTTGCCACCCTTTGAGAGGTCCTCAAGTCCTACGGAAAAGACCCTCTCGTAAAGATCTCTGCTTATTCCTATCCAGGGAGGCCCCTCTTCAATGCTCCTTGCCTCTTTAGAAAGATCCGTGATCTCGGAAAGTTTTCTTCCGTCCAGAATAAGCCTTGTACTGCTCCCGTCCTCAAGCTTTACGTCCATATAACCACCATGGGAACCACCATTAAGAGGTTCATCCAGGGAACCCTTCTGTCCCTTCATTCCGAAAATACAGCTTTTTATAAAACGCATCAGGGTGGATTTGCCGGTCTCGTTGTTTCCTGTGAAAACCACAATGTCTTTGCCCATGTTTTCTGTTCCAGTATCCCTGAAGATGCCAAATCCTCTGATCTCGAAACCCTTTATCCTCATTTGTTCTTTCTCCCAAGCAGCCGGGCAAGGCCTTCCTCTTCTGCCTTTGTGATAATATCCATCAAGGTCTCCCTGTCTCCAATATCAAGAAAGGAAAGAGCTTTTCTGTAACCTTCAAACTCCGGCAGGATCTTTCTCAGAATATCAGGATACTCCCGCAGTGGTTCTATTGCTTTCAGAAATTCAGCAGTAAAGTTCTCATCTCCCGAGAGTCTGTTTGTTACCTGCATTTCCATCAAATCTGTATTTACAGATTCAATTAATACCTGGTAAAGGGGACCCTCATCCATTGACCGGAGTATCCCGGAGATCTCCTCTCCGTCCAAGAGATCGAAAAAGGTCCCTTCTTCTGAAGGACTGCCACACAGGGTAAACCTTGCCACATGATAGAGGGAAGGAAATTTTCCTGCCAGGGATAAACAGCGCTCTCTCATGAGATCCACGGCCTCGGCAGGACCTTTCATGTCTGTCACGTCGATCTTGAGGTTATGCCACAGCACAGAAGAGGTTTCCCTGAAGGATATTCTCTTCACATTTCCTTCCACTACATCCACGAGATAGCAGCCCTTTATTCCACTTTCCCCGACATGCCTGCCCTGGATATTTCCCGGATAGACAATTGCAGGATCTGAATCTCTTATCACATTCGAACCGTGTACGTGACCAAGTGCCCAATAGTCCACTGGAACCCTCTCAAGATCTTCAATGGTACAGGGGGAATAGTTTTTATGTTTTGAAGAGACAGAACCTATATTGCAATGAAGCAGACCTGCAGTGAAAACAGAGGGCTTTTCAGGCACCTTTCGAAACCTGAGGGCAAGGTTCTCCCAGACCTCCGCTACCGGATAGCTGATACCAGATATCCGAGCTATTATGTTGCCTCCTCTTTTGACATAAAGGGACTCCAGGTCCGATCCAAAACGGTGAAAATTGTCAGGAAATGAAATATCTTCTTTCCATGAACTCAGGGGGTCATGGTTCCCATGAACCATAAAGACCTCAATACCGTTTTTAGCCGCTTGTTTTACTGCATTACGGAACTCCAGCCTTGCCCTGAGGCTGTGTTTTCCCGAATCATAGACATCTCCTGCAACAAGGACAAATTCTGCCTTCTCGAGAATTGCCGTCTCAATAACCCTGCGAAAGGAACGAAAGGTCGAATCCGCAAGGACTTCTGCAGTTTTATCATCAGTAGTTCCCAGCCCTGTAAAGGGAGTATCAAGATGAAGATCTGAACAATGGACAAACCGGAAGGTTGAAGTCATTTACTCTCTCCCTCCTTCTGATCTGCCGGAAGAATTCTTTTTTATCTTCAAAGGCACGGAGGATTGGTCACTTTGTGGTCTCACCACGTCTATTACAGTGATCTCCGGAGGGGCAAAAACTCGAAAGGGGGGACCCCAGGTACCGGTACCCCGACTTATATAGATAAAAGAGTTTTTTCCTGCCTTCGAAAGACCCGGCCTTAATCCATAGGCCAGCCTCGTAAAAAAGGTAAAGGGAAAGATCTGTCCACCGTGGGTATGTCCTGAAAGCTGGAGGTCAAAAAGCCCCTCAGAACCCTCTTCTACTACAGGCTGATGTTTTAGAAGTAATCTCACACTGTTCTCTGGAAGATCTTTCAGAATTTTTTTTTCTTCTTCAGAAAGGTTCCTGCCCTCTATTCTTCCCGCCGGATCGTCAATTCCTGCGAGGGAAAGGAAATTACCAACTATGATAGAAGAGTTGCGGAGAACCTCAAAACCGCATTTTTCAGTGAACTCAAGGGCATGATCAAGTCCTGTGTAGAACTCATGATTACCTGTCACAGCATATTTCCCCCGGGGAGGGTTCAGACCTGCCAGGACAATGGATATCCCGTCCATCTCACCCATCTGCCCGTCTACCAGGTCTCCTGTACTGACTATCATGTCAGGATCAAGCTCACCTATGATCTCCGCCACTGTGTGAACCCTTTTCTTCACGGTCATAACTCCGAGATGAAGGTCAGATACCTGGACCAGCCTGAATTTCTCAACAGTCTCAGGAAGGCGGGAAGTCTCGAAAAGGATGTGTTCTGTCCTGATCTTTCCGGCTTCCACAGATCCGTAAATACAGAAAAACAGTGCTATAGCGAGGGAAAGAGAAAAGATCCTGCCGGGAGTTAAGGGAAAGGAGGCCTGCTTCCGGAACAGCCGGGTAGCAAGAAACCAGGAAAGCCTTAGAAGCTGTATCAGAAACAGGCACGAAATTGTCAGAAAAAGAAAACCCATCCAGATGTAACCTGCGAAGGCAAGGGGCTTTTGACAGAAAAACAGTCCTGTCCCCTCGCAGACCCGGGAAAGCGGAAGTGCCAATAACATGAAAAGGGCAAAGGGCAGAAAGATCCATCTCCTTTTTCCAGAAATAAGATTTTTGAGCCCAAAGTAGAAATACAGATGCATTGCTCCGTAAATAACAAAGTAGGTGATTATAAAAACCGGAAACCTCTCCTTTTTGCGTACCAGAACTTTTTCTTATTATACAGAAAAGGGAAGGCCTGAAAAAAGCAAAAAGGGGAGATCAGGACATTCTGATATCTCCATGAACTCAGACTTGGGAAAAAGCGCCTGAACTGTGGATTTAAAACAGCTTGTCCTACCTGTATTCACACTCTCTTCGTTTTAATGCAAAATAGTGATAAAATATTAACGTATTATTTTATTTGATTCTATGGAGGGATCCTACCATGAATAGTGAAAAGGGCGTTTACGTACTGGGCGGCGGGGCTCACGGCAAGGTAGTGGTTAGCACCCTTCTCGAAGCCGGTTGGAGAATAGCAGGCATTCTCGACGAAAATCAGCTGCTCTGGGGCAGTTCGGTCATGGATATAAAGGTAGTTGGAGCCTTCGATATCCTGAGAGACATGGAAAAACCCGAAGCCATAATCGCTATAGGTGCCAATTCTGTTCGAAAGAACATAGCATCACGTTTTGACCATGTAAGGTGGATGACAGTGATACACCCTCATGCCTACGTTCATCCCTCTGTCAAACTCGGCCATGGCACCACAATATTTGCCGGTTCGGTGATCCAGCCGGACGTGATCATAGGAAATCACTGCATAATCAACAGTTCCTGTTCCATCGACCACGACTGCGTTATCCAGGATTTTGTTCACAGCGGGCCGGGCACTGTACTCGGAAGCGGAGTCAACCTCGGCGAGGGAGCCTTCATGGGTATCAACTCCTCTGCCCTTCCTGATGTCAGCATAGGAGCATGGTCCATTGTTGGTGCAGGAGGTGTGGCAATAAAGGACGTTCCTCCAGACAGCCTTGCCATAGGAGTACCTGCAAAAACCTATACAGACAAAAGGTCAACCTTTGATAACAGCTAAGGGGCGCAGCCTTGCAATTTTTTTGCCTATACCAGCCTTTTCGACAACTTCTATGACCCTTTCGACATCCTTGTAGGCTGAGGGTTTCTCCTCCGAGACAGTGGAAAGGCTCTCGGCCTTCACTATTATTCCCCTTTGCTTCAGCTCTTGCCTCACCCTGTTGCCATCTGTCTCTTTTCTTGCGAAGTGTCTGCTCATTATCCTTCCCGCCCCATGGCAGGTGGAAGCAAAACATTCTTTACCGCCCCTTGCAGTACCAGCAAGAACGTAACTTGCAGTTCCCATGCTTCCTGGAACAAGGACAGGCTGACCAGTCTCTCTGTAAACTTCTGGCAAAAGAGGATGCCCCGGCGGCAGCGCCCGGGTCGCACCCTTTCTGTGAACACAAACCCTGCTGGAAGAAGATGTTTCAAAAGAATGTTCTTCAACTTGTGCCATGTTGTGACTTACGTCGTAAAGAAGTTTCAGATCCCTGCCCGGAAAAAACCGGCTGAAAACCTCTCTTAACCTGCAGGTTATGATCTGTCGGTTGGCGAGGGCGAAATTGGCCGCACTGTACATTGCTCCCATATAGTCCTTCCCCTCTCTGGACAAAACCGGTACAGAACAGAGCTGCCTGTCGGGCACCCTGATCCCGTAATGGTCCATAGACCTGGCCATGATCCTTATATAGTCATCACATACCTGGTGGCCGAGTCCTCTGCTGCCACAATGTACCATAACTGTTATTGCACCCTCGCGAAGGCCCATTACAGCCGCCGAGGATCTTTCGAATATCCTGTCAACTACCTGAACTTCCAGGAAATGGTTTCCCGATCCGAGGGTTCCCAACTGGGCAAGGCCTCTTTTCTTTGCCCTGTCCGAGACGCTGGCAGGATCCGCCTGCTCATAGCAGCCTCTGTTCTCTATGAAATCGAGATCTCCGACATCTCCCATTCCTTTTTCGACAGCCCAGACAGCCCCACTTTCAAGAACCCTTTGGAGTTCTTTTTGAGATAACTTTGCTGAGACCTTTGAGCCAACTCCGGAGGGAACTCGTGAATAGATGGACGAAGCTAAAGAATCCAGTACAGGAGTTATCTGTTCTTTTTCAATGTCGGAAACAAGGAGTCGAACTCCACAGCAGATATCGTAGCCCACTCCTCCGGGCGAGATAACACCCTCCTGGAGATCAAAGGCTGCAACTCCTCCTATGGGAAAACCGTAACCCTGGTGGATATCCGGCATAGCAAAACTGAAGTTCCTTATTCCTGGAAGGCAGGCAACATTTGCGACCTGGACCAGGGCGTTGTCCCTGAGAGCCTGTTCCATAATTTCTGTATCTGCATAGATCAGACCGGGAACCTTCATTCCGGCCATAGCCTCCATTGAAAGTCTCCACCGTACTTCATCTATTCTAAAGAGGAATTCCTCCAAAATTACCCTCCCCCTTTTTGAGGTTTCTTTCAGACATCAAGAAAAACCCTGAGAAAGAAGACGGGATCAGTCTCCATAACGAGACCTCCGTAAGTGGCAGCCTTTATCCTTCCTCCAGAATCTGGTACTTCAACAAGGAAACCGAAGGTATTCAGACTGGCCTTTTGGAAATCCACTTCCATCTGGTTGGGTACAAAAATGGAGTTTTCCGTCTCCCAGAGATAGACAAGTTCATTGAGCCACTGAACAGCAAGGTCTCCAAGATCCATTCCGACCAGGGAAATGGCATGATCTTTTTTTCTGGCATTTAAAGAATAAGAGCTATTAGACATGAGAGCATAGAAAGCCTGGGCAGACTCCAGGAAAATATCCTCAATTCTGTCTGCAATGACCTCAATTCCAGTATCAGCAGTGTGTTCTATCTCTTTCCAGCTCAATTTCCCGTCAACTCCGCCGTTTGTTGCTTTATCAATCTGACATATCTGATTATATATCTTATTACGCCAACTATCATTTAACAATTAATGAGTAAATGACACAGAACTACAAGTGCGGTTATAATGAATTCCAAATTCGAGGGAACCTGAAAGGGAGGACTTTTTTATGAAACACATTGTAAAGACATGGATCCCTGCATTGTTTCTGGCAGTTATGCTGACCCTTCCAGTGCAGACAGGTTCGGCTGCAGAATTCGACCCGGCCAGGCTCGGGCCTCCTCATGTGGAAGATCTGTACATGGTCATCATAAGAGATCCTGATGCACAGGTGCTGGCTCTCGAAAAGGGAGACATCGACATACTGGGCGATATATTCCGGCCCTCAGACGTGGAAAGACTGTCAAAGAACCCTGAGATAGACCTTTCCCTCTCCATGGCCTTCCACGGATTCTTCCTTGGATTCAACCTGAGGGAAGAACCCTGGTCCCGGCTTGAGCTGAGACAGGCTGCCTGGCAGTCGATACCACGGGAGGAACTGGTAAGGGACATTTTTTCCGGATATGCTGCTCCTCTTTCCACATTTCTGCCACCGTCCTCTCAATACTTCGAGAAGGATGTTCTTAACTATCCATATGATCCGGAGAAAGCCAGAACTCTACTGAAAGAAAAGGGCTGGACACTCAGCAGCAATGGACATGTTATTCCTCCCGGTTCTGACACGGCTCTTGAGAAAATGAGCATCCTGTCCCCTACTGCACAGGTTGCGCCTACAACTTTCGAGCTGGCAACAAGAATAGCCGGATACCTTGAAAATATCGGCATTCCGGCACAGGTGGAACCAATGGACTTCGCAACAATGCTGTCAAGACTGGATAACCACAATTTTGATTCCTATGTCCTTGCCTGGTCAATGACGAGGGATCCCGACTCTCTCTACTCTTTCTATCACTCCTCCATGGATATAAAGGGTGGTTATAACATTCCTGGAATACATAACCCCAGTCTCGATACTGTACTGGAAAACCTGAGATATTCACCTGACAGGGAAAGTGGAGAAAAATATGCATCCCTGGCTCAGAAAGAACTCTCACGTCTTGTCCCGGTGATCCCGGTTTATTCAAGGTACTCCATAGGGGCCGTTTCGAGGAAATGGACCAATATTGTAAAGTCAGACGTAACCACTGGAGACAATATCTGGACACTTATCGGAACGAAACCGGTAGACGGGAAAGAAAGATCACTGTACTGGTGCCTTCCGGAAGAGCCAAGAGCTCTTAATCCTTTTACTGCCAGCACAGCCTATGACTGGCAGGTTCTCGGGCTTGTATACGGATCATTGATCTCTGTGGACCCCTATAACCTTGAGGATATTCCCTGGCTTGCAGAAAGCTGGGAGATAAAAACCAGCGACGATAAGGAAAGGGCGAAAACCATCCTGGAATTCAGGCTCAGAGAGGATGTAAAATGGCACGATGGAGAACCCTTTACAGGAAAGGACGTAAAGGCCACCATTGAATTTTTGAGGGACAACAGAATACCGAGATACCTGGACAACGTCAAAGATGTTGAGAAGATCCTTCTTCCCGACAGATATACTGTAAGAATATACATGAAAAGGACCAGTTTCTGGTACCTCCACGGAATAGGCGGACTTCCTGTTTTTCCGGAACATATCATAAAAGACGTGGATAACTGGCAGAACTGGCAGCCAACTTCACTTAGATCTCCAGTGAACAGTAAAGTCACCGGTCTTGTGGGAACAGGTCCTTACATCTTTGAGGAATACAGGACAGGAGAATACGTAAAGTTCCGTGTAAATCCCTGGTTTGTCCAGACCACTCCGCCCAGAGGAGATAACCAGATCCGATGAAAAGAAGAGGGTTAACCGGAAATTACTGGTTTATGCGGGTGGCAAGCGCTTTTCTTGTTATATTTGCTGTGCTTGTCCTCAATTTTATCCTTTTCAGAATGATGCCCGGAGATCCGGTATCCACAATAATAGACCCTGGGTTCTCTCCGGAGGCCAAGGCTGAACTGAGGAAAATGTACGGTCTTGACCTTCCCCTGACAGCCCAGTTTTTTAAATATGCCAGACAGATGCTGACCTTCAATTTCGGGATCTCATTCCTGACAGGCCGTCCTGTCTGGAATGAGCTGGCATCGAGAATCCCCAACACAGTGGCCCTTCTCGGCACTGCCCTTCTTCTTTCCTCTCTTCTCGGGACATGGCTTGGAATAAAGGCAGCTCTGAACAGGGGCAGGTGGCTTGAAAAGATAGTGCTGTGGGGAGGAGCGATTTCCTTTTCCTTTCCTTCCTTTTTTATACAGTTGATACTTCTAATGTGCTTTGCCTATCTTATTCCCATCTTTCCCTTAAGGGGGAGCGTATCCATTCCTCCCCCTACGGGTTTTTTACCTGCCATGGTCGATTATGCGAGACATATGGCCCTCCCCGTATTCTCTCTTGTCCTCCTGGGTTTCGGGGGATGGGCCCTTTACGTAAGAAACCTTATGGTAAAAGTAATGAGCGAGGATTTTGTCCT
>CAZFJG010000048.1:0-8319 GCA_964519285.1 uncultured Synergistales bacterium
TCAACAACATCACAGAAACACTTGAAAATGCTGTTAACGACCTTCTGAAAATGGATGTGCCTGAAAATGTGAAATCAGCTCTTTCTGACTGGAATGACTCCAGAAATGACGGAGAAGCTTCCAAAAAGACAGCGGAAGCAGTAAAGGCGCTATTCGGGAAAGATCTCGGAAGCAGTGAAGCCAATGCCGCGCTTTCCAAAATCGAAGAGCTTAAGGATTATCTGGTCAAAAAATCAGTCTGGATACTTGGTGGCGATGGATGGGCTTACGATATTGGCTATGGTGGACTTGATCACGTCCTCGCTTCCGGAGAGAACGTAAACGTCCTCGTCTTTGATACAGAAGTCTACTCCAACACTGGAGGCCAGTCATCCAAGTCTACACCAACAGCTGCAGTGGCCAAGTTCACAGCATCAGGAAAGCGTACAAGCAAAAAGGATCTTGGACGAATTGCCATGATTTACGGATATGTATACGTTGCGCAGGTTTCAATGGGTGCTGACAAGAACCAGCTCATCAAAGCTCTTGCTGAAGCAGAAGCTTATGATGGCCCCTCACTCATAATTTGCTACGCACCCTGCATCAACCATGGTATCAAGGTAGGAATGGGCAAATCCCAGGAACAGGAGAAAAAGGCAGTAGAAGCAGGATACTGGCACCTTTACAGGTTCAATCCTCTTCTTAAGGATCAGGGCAAGAATCCTTTCAGTCTGGACTCAAAGGAGCCCAAGGCAAGCTTCAGAGATTTCCTCATGAGCGAAGTCAGGTATGCTTCACTCACAAAGACATTCCCTGAAGTAGCTGAAGATCTTTTCAAAAAAGCAGAAGAAGATGCAATTGAAAGATACAAAGCATACAAACAGCTTGCCGAAACTGGAGAAATAAAACTCGAAGCTTAAGAACTGGATTAAGTTAATCTTTTACTTTAAGATTCTCAGGAAACGGGGAAGGTTTTTCCTTCTCCGTTTCTCTTTGGAATTATTTTAAGTAAGGTATATTTTGAAAAGAAATGAATACTTAAAGATTTTTTTGACATTAATTTATACTGAACTGGGCTTAATATGTCTTGACCATTATCCTGAAGCAGGGTACAATACCCTCTGTTCACGGGACGTAGCGCAGCCTGGATAGCGTACCTGCATGGGGCGCAGGTGGTCGGAGGTTCAAATCCTCTCGTCCCGACCAGAATTCAAGGCGGGAAACCTTCTGGGGTTTCCCGCTTTTTCATTTAATAAAGAAAGGTAGCATAGGCTGTGGATAATTATTCAGAAAGATTTCACCCAAGGACAACACTTGGACAAAATTTTTTGATAGACAAAAATGTCGTTGAAAAGATAATAAGAACCTCTGAAATATCTGTTAATGACGTTATCCTTGAAATAGGCCCCGGAAAGGGAATTCTTACTCGTGGAATATTGAATTCACCCTGCAGAAAGATCTATTCTGTTGAGATAGACAGAAGACTTGAAAAATATTTAAAGGAACTTGAATCTTTTGACAGCAGGCTGAACATTATTTGGGAAGATGCTGTTAAATACAGTTACCAGGATATTTTGCATGATCCTCCGAACAAAGTTGTTGCCAATCTTCCTTATAACATTACAACACCTATCCTCTGGAAACTACTTGAAGTATTTTCAAGCTGTGGTTTATCACGTTTAGTTGTAATGGTACAGAAAGAATCAGCCTTGAGGTTATGCGGGAAAAACAGCACAAGAGAAAGATACCCTCTTGGAATAACGATACAGACTATGGGAACTATAAATTATGCAATGAAAGTATCGAGGCAATCCTTTCGACCAGTACCTGACGTAGATTCTGTGGTGGTCGATATATTACTGTTCAGGAATCTCCATCTCCCTTCAAATATACTCTGGAGAAGGATACTGAAAGCCGGATTTTCCCAGAGAAGAAAAACTCTGGTCAAAAATCTGCTAATGGCTGATTTCCAGGTTGAAAGAAAAGAAATTGAAACCTTTCTGTCAGAACTTGGATTGAACAAGTCAGCAAGAGCCGAGGAATTATCCTGTGAGAACTGGCTTGAAATGCTTTCTTTTTTAAAGCATTCATTAAAATAAAAACAGACAAGCGATCTTAAGATAGTACTGAGATGCTTGCCTGCTTATGAAAAAAAAGAACTGATAAATTATACTTTTTCTTTAAGTGCTTTACCCGGACGGAAGACTGGAACCTTTTTTGCGGGAATCTGGATCACCTTTGAAGGATCCTGAGGATTCCTGCCCTGACGTGCTGCTCTCTCTCTCACCTCAAAGGTCCCGAAACCTACAAGCTGCACTTTCTCTCCCTTGGCGAGAGACTCCTCGATAGCACCAAATACAGCTGTTACTGCCTCTCCTGAAGCTTTCTTGCTGAGTCCAGTACTTTTCGCTACTGCATTGGCCAGTTCAGTTTTGGTCAATTCAGCCACCTCCTGTTTGGTTTAAGCGTTACTTTCTTAAAGCCAATTTCATTATATACCTATTATTACCAGTAAATGCAGTAATGGTCAAGTCATAACCCCTTTTTTAGGACTTTTGCCGCCAAAAAAGCTTCAAAGGTACACCTTCATAATTGTCGAGCTTTCTAATCTCCCTTTCCATAAATCGGTTGAAAGCATTGTCTATAATCTCCGGGAAATTAACGAAAAACACAAAGGAAGGTGGCTCAGTTCCTGTCTGGGAACAATAGAAAATCTTAAGACTTCTTCCTCTTCGGTCTGTGGGCATCTTATGAAAGGCAAGAATATCTCTGACAAGTCTGTTCAGAACATTTGTACTTATTCTGTTCTTTCGATTTTCAAATACCGTAATTACATTATTTAAAACATTATCAAATCCTCTTCCTGTCTTTGAGGACACAAAAAGCAGAGGTGCATGAGCTACAAAATGAAGTTCTTCCCTCACCTTTGTTTTTATTTTGTCTCCCAGTTCAGAAACCCTTGGAAGAAGGTCCCATTTATTGACAAGGATTACAAGACCCTTGCCCTTCTCCATTACCTGAGCCGCAAGTTTCTTATCCTGGTCCGTAACGAGTTCTGTTCCATCAAGAACTAGAACAACCACATCACTTCGGGAAACAGCCTGCAAGGTCCTGACCTGTGAGTAAAACTCAATATCACCCTTGATCTTGCTACGTTTTCTCAAACCTGCAGTATCTGCTATTCGAAACTGATTCCCCTTGAATAAAAATATCGAATCCACAGAATCTCTTGTAGTTCCAGGTATATCACTTACTATTGAACGTTCCTGTCCTGTCAGCTTGTTAATAAAACTCGACTTTCCTACATTCGGTCTGCCTATGACGGCAAGCCCTATTTCATTTTCTTCCCTTTGTGCTTTCTTTTCATCAGGAAGATTTTTTATTATCATATCCATAAGTTCAGATATATTAAGGTTGTGACTGGCGCTTAATCCTGTAACATTCTCAAAACCGAGATTATAGGCTTCAAAAATCATGTTTTCATGTACAGTATCATCGATTTTGTTAACTGCAACAATTACAGGTTTTTTTGATTTTCTTACCATTTCTGCTACATCTTCGTCCATCCATGTAATGCCTTCTCTACCATCTATAACAAGAACAACAACGTCACTTTCTTCCACGGCAAGCTGGATCTGCCTGTTCATACTTTCAACAAGTGGATGAGTGTCGTTTACGATCAACCCTCCGGTATCGACAACAAAGAAGCTGGCATCGTCAAGAAAAACCTCTCCATAAATACGGTCTCTTGTAACTCCGGGTACATCATCAACTATAGATTCACGTTTACCTACAAGCCTGTTGAATAGAGAGGATTTGCCGACATTTGGACGACCTACTATAGTTACAATAGCCATCTGATTCACTCCTGACTGCCATTTAATCCATCCATAGACGGATCTTAGGATAACCCTTGGATGAATTATTTATGCTGAAAAACGATTCTATTCTTTTTCTGAAATTTTTCAAGCTGTTTACCTTAACCCAGAACATTTGATCATTTTCAGACAACTGAAAAAAATCATATCCATTATTGACAAGCATCTCTTCAAAAAATCTCCGGACTTTCACTGGAATATCTATTTCTGCAAGATATCCGAAAGGTGGGAATTCATATTCTTCCCTTTCTGGTAACTCTAGTTCCCAGAAATGATCCCATCCTGAAAGCAGAGTTCTCTGCCAGTTAATACCGGGTGATCTGCTCTGGATAACCACATGTCTTGATGAAAAATCTATTCCTCTCCATATTGATTCCCATATCATAGAAAAAGCGTTGAACCTTGAATTATAAAAGGATTTCATAGCTTCAGAATCTGCATCGAGCCAGCTTACTGAGCCTGCGGTAATAATATCCATCAGGGCAAGAGCTGCTCTTGAACCCACTACAACACCTCCTTCAGAAAGAGAGGCAATTGCCGATTTACGTTCCTTTTGTGTGACAGGATAACCTGCATGCCACAGAACTACAGGTAGCCTTTCGGGAAGAATACTCTTTGCAGTTTCGACAAGAGCTTCAAGGCCCGGACGTTTTCCATTTAAAAGATTTCCTTTGCAGTGTGGACACTTTTCCGGAAGAGTTTCCTCGTTACCGCATACAGAACATTTCAGGACTCCTTTTCCTGAACGCCAGCTCATTATTCCGCCACATTTTTTACAACTCAATATATAACCGCATGACTCACAGAAAATCTGTCCGGCGTATCCTTTCCTGTCAAGGATCCAGATACCGATCTTGCCGGAGGAAAAAGCTCTGGAAGTCTCCTCCAGAACTTTATCGCTTATCCTGAAAGGAGTCTCCACTCCCGGTACACTTGGCGCTGGAGCCATTTTCATATCTATGAGATGTATTCTTTCCTTTTTTGGAAGATCTTCACATTGAGGATGGAACTGTCGATAAATCCTTGATGAAGGTAATCTGCCACCGAGAACGAGTTTTGATCTAATAAGAGCTGACCGTTTGGCAACAATACTTCTTAAATTAAAATAGGGATAACGGGCCATTCTGTAGGAAAGGTTGCTCTCATCTTCAAGAATGAAGACAGAGATAGCGGGCATAGGTGCAAAGATGCAGGCCTGACTTCCAATCAGAATATCGCATGATCCGCTGTACACTGATTTCCAGGTATCCCATAGTTTTTTGCCTCCAGTTGCAGGCCATAATAAGGATCTTTCCTTTAACGTATCTGGAAGATCTTCGTAAAATTTCCGGGCCTGTCTGACTTCAGGAAAAATAAGCATACTTCCTGAAGTACCATCAATATTTTCAAGATAAACATCTCTTCTTTTGTAAAGATCAGCTTTATAAACGGTTTTTGTCTCTTCTGCAAAAAAACTATCCGTGTTTAATTCCACCGAATCAATTAACTGGTTATTTATATTTATGGCCTCACCTTTAAGAAAAGGAGAAGGAAACATTGCAGACAGTGCTTCGCCCATACCACACAGGAAAGAGTTGCCTGCCCATTTTGCGAGTTCCCAGATATCAGGAGGAACGACAGGAGTTTCATCGATGACAGCACTGATATTTCTCAACTTTTCTGTTTTATATGTATTTGAAGAGAGAAAGGAATATGAGGAATGAACGAAACCGATCCTGCTGGTACGACCTAACGGGACCTTGACTCTTGTTCCTTCACTGAGCAGATCAGGGGCATAATAGGTTAAAGTAGTCCACCAGGGGCCTGGAACTATAACATCAGTATAAAAGTTCAAAATCTGCCAGATCCTGTTGTTTTCCCAAGGATATTTTCCCATATACAATCGGCAACATGATCCTTTGTTCCGCTCAAAACGCAACTTGTGCCATTTCGACCAATAAGCTTTATGGTATTGTGATCCGACTCAAAACCACCCTCGGAAGATGTAATATCATTCGCTGCAATATAATCCATATTCTTGCTGTCAAGCTTTCTTGCAGCATATTCCTCAAGTTTCTCAGATTCTGCTGCAAAACCTATCAAACACTGGTCATTTCTTTTTTTCTTTCCTATTTCACGAGCAATATCAGGATTCTTCTCCATTTCAAGCACAAGACCTGTAGATAGAGAACCTTCTTTTTTTATCTTGTTCTTTTCAGTTTTTCGAGGACGATAATCACCAACTGCAGCTGCTTTCACAATATAATCAGCTTTATGGAACCTGGAAATGACCTCTTCATACATTTCAAGAGCAGATGTGACTCTCATAGTTTCAAAACCGTATGTATTTAACTGTCCTACAGGTCCGTGGACAAAAATTACCTGCGCTCCGCGGTACCAGGCATACCTGGCTATGGCTAATCCCATTTTCCCGGTACTTCGGTTTGAAATAAACCTGACAGGATCTATAAATTCACGGGTTGGTCCAGCTGTTACAAGTACAGTCTTTCCAACAAGATCATTTCCCGGATAAAGGGCCCTCCATATTTCTTCCATTATAATGCTGTTATCGGGCATCCTGCCTCTGGCCTCATAACCACAGGCAAGGTACCCCCTTCCAGGTTCTATCGTTCTGTATCCAGATTCAAGGAGTATATTAATATTCTGTTGAGTTATAGTATGTTCTAACATATTCTCGTTCATTGACGGGACAAAGAGTACGTTGGCCCTTGTTGCCAGCAATATGCTACCGGGCAGAGTCTGTCCTTCTCCTCTTGCAGCATTGGATATTGCATTTGCTGTTGCCGGAGCTATTACAACAATGTCTGCCCAATCGGCAAGCCTTATATGAGGAATCTCCCATCCATGTTCTTCGGAGAGAAAATCATCCTGAATCCATGTGCGATTGCCTGAGAGAACAGAAAGAACCATGGGGCTTACAAATTTCTCAGCCTCAGAAGTCAGTACTACTTTAACTTCACACCCGGCCTTGATCACTGTCCTTACAAGTGAGGGAGCTTTGTATGCCGCAATTCCCCCTGTCACTATAAGGAGAACTTTTCGGTCACTCTTCCAGGAAATTGTCTCCATCTTTTTCTACCTCAGCTTAACTTCTTTTTATGAGAATCATCGATTTGCCTGTCTCTGCAAGTGACGCTTTTTCTATATCTTCAAGAGCCATAGAAATATATTTCTCTCCTCCTTCTTCAAGGAGTCTTCCCTTTTCTTCGCTGATCTTTCGTGCCCACGAAGACAGCATTGTAGTAAGAAGGTATTTATTCTTGACTCCAGTTTTCTTTGACAGATCGTCCAGATCATAGAATTTCATTGTTATCACCGCCTCATTATGTTGATAAAATATAGGATCTAACCAGTTTGATAAGCTGTTCAGATGCACCGGAAAGACCATCGTTGACTATAATATGGTTGTAATTTTTTGCTTCTAACATTTCTTTTCTTGCATTTTCCAATCTTAACAGAAGATCCATTTCTTCTTCGGTTCCTCTTTTTCTAAGCCGCTTTTCAAGTTCTTCAAAAGAAGGGGGAACCACAAATATTGTAACTGCTTCAGGACATTTGACCATAACCTGTTTGGCCCCCTGGACATCTATTTCCAGTACCACATTTTTACCCATATTCAGTTCGGAATTAACATCCTCAATAAGCGTTCCGTAGAAATTTCCGTGAACAACTGCCCATTCCAGAAAAGCTCCTTTTTCAGCGAGATCCTTAAAGGTTTTTCTATCAATGAACCTGTAATCCTTTCCATTGATTTCTCCCTGCCTGGGGGATCTGGTGGTACATGATATTGAGAAGGTAATATCCGGAACATTTTTAAAAAGCTTTTCCCTGAGAGTCCCTTTTCCTGCTCCGCTTGGTCCGGAAAGGACAAAAAGAATTCCCCAGCGCCCCATCCTACTGCAGCACATCACCTTCTCCAGACTCGAATCGGTGGACTATTGTCTCCGGCTGTATTGCGGAAAGAACAACGTGATTACTATCTGTGACAAGTATTGCTCTTGTTTTTCTTCCCTGTGTAGCGTCAATAAGCCTGCCGGCTTCCTTCGCTTCCTCCTTAAGTCTTTTGATCGGAGCTGATGTAGGATGAATAATTGAAACTATCCTTTCTGCTACGATCATATTACCAAAACCTATATGCACCAGCCTGTAAGGCATTCTGATCACTCCACATTCTGTACTTGTTCTCTGATTCTTTCCAAATATGTCTTACCTTCCACTGCCAGCCACCTTATTCTGGCATTGGAGATCTTGGATGCGATAGTATTTATCTCCCTGTTCATTTCCTGAAGCAGAAAATCCAGTTTTCTTCCAACAGATTCTTCTGAATGAACTGTACCTTCAAGTTTTTCTATATGGCTCCAGGTTCTTGATATCTCCTCCGAAATATCCCATTTATCGGCCATTATAGCAATTTCCTGTGCCAACCTTGATTCATCTGCAAAAATTCTTTTATCTTCGAGAA
>CAZFJG010000048.1:8419-9894 GCA_964519285.1 uncultured Synergistales bacterium
ATGATCAACCGGTACAGCCTTGAGAGAAGTTGAAAGGTTCATATCTACCTTTGCTCTTATTTTACCTCTTTTCACGCGTTTTCTGAGCATATCCTGCACCTGGGATTCCATGAAGGACAATTCCCTTGGTAAACGCACTGATATATCCTGGTACCTGTGGTTGACAGTTGACAGTTCAACAGAAAGTGTACCCCAGTCAAAATCTCTGGTTGTCCTGCCAAATGCCGTCATACTCATTAACATATCAAAACTCTCTCCTTATTTGTTCATATAGAATAACAGATCTGCTATAGATTCTTTCAGCCTGTCTATTCCGGTCCCTTCTGTGGCACTTACTGGAACAACCTTCTCGCCCATCCATTCAAGTCTTTCTACACATGAATCAAGGAAAACACTATCAGCAGTATCTATCTTGTTCAGAACAACTATCCTTGGCAACAGGGAAGCATTTATCCCGTGAAGTGTTTCCTGAACTATGTTGAAATGATCCAGGGCAGAAGGAGAACTGGCATCTATAACCAAAAGAAGAGCATCTGACCAGGTTATTTCTTCCAGAGTAGTTCTGAAGGCAGTAACAAGATCCGGAGGGAGTCCCTGGATAAAACCAACAGTATCGGAAATTAAGATATCCCCGCTGGATGCTATCCTGACCTTTCGTGTAAAAGTATCAAGAGTACAGAAAAGACGATCGTCAGCTTCAAGTGTTCTATCAGAACTTAATCTTGTTAAAAGAGTTGATTTCCCGCTATTTGTATAACCTGTAAGAGATACAACGATCATTCCTGTTTTTTCTCTTCTCTTCCTTTGACCTTTTCTTCGTTTTTCAACCACTTTCAAACGCTTTTTTATTGAACGGGCCTTTCGCTCGAGCTTTCTTCTATGCCTCTCGAACTCAGTTTCACCTGGTCCCCTTGTCCCAATTCCTCCACCTAATCTCGACATCTGTTTACCGAGTCCCTTAAGGAAGGGTATCTCGTAATTGCATCTTGCAAGCTCTAACTGCAACTTGGCCTCTGAGGTTCTTGCCCTGGCCTCAAAGATCTTCATTATTACAAATGCCTTGTCCCAGATCTCCCTGCCGGTCACTTTCTGCAGATTTGCAACCTGTGTCGCATTCAGTCTTTCCCTGGTAACTACCAGATCAGCATTACAGGAAAAACATATCGCGCCGAGTTCCTTGGCCTTGCCTTTGCCAAGCAGAAATGCAGGATCTGGACCATACCTTTTCTGAATTACCCTTTCAAAAACTTTAATGCCCAGATTGGACAGGATCAGTTCAAGTTCATCCAGGATACCATCAAGATCTGTTTCAGTAGAATCGTCCAGTGCAACCAGAATTGCCCTTTGAAATTTTTTCATAAATTAACGATTGGCCCGATCTGAAAAGGTTCTTTCTAACGTTTTAACCTTTTCTTCAAGAGTTTCAAGCAATAATTGTCTGGCCTCCTTACGGGACAATCCACCGCATAATTCTG
>CAZFJG010000048.1:9994-11495 GCA_964519285.1 uncultured Synergistales bacterium
GTAGTATCTATCTCTACAGCATCTTCCGGTTTAACAAGGGGCGAAACCTTTCTTTCCGAATCGTTACGATCCCTCTCTGTAATCTGCTGTAGAATATCCTCAAAATTACATTTATACCCCTTTTCGGAAAGTTCCATGTATCTTCTTCTTGCTCTCTCTTCAGAAGCTGCCGTTAAAAAAATCTTAAGTTCTGCGTCAGGAAAGACTACGGAACCCATGTCCCGGCCTTCTGCTACGAGATTTTGCCCTTCAGCCTGTTCCCTCTGAATATCGAGCAACTTGTTCCTCACTGCCGGAAGAGCTGAAAAAGCAGATGCGAGAGCACTGACCTCAGGTAGCCTGATCTTGTCAGTTACATCGGTTCCATTAACAGATATCCGCTCTTCTCCTGGCTGCACGGAAAGATCTTCAAGTAACTCTACAAGATTTTCAGATTCTTCAGCAACTAAACCTTTACAGTCCAGTATATACGCTACAGCCCGATATATTGCTCCGCTGTCCAGATATCTGAATTTTTTCCTTTTTGCCAGTAGCCTTGCTATTGTGCTTTTACCGGAACCAGAAGGCCCATCGATGGTAATTACTATAGTCATTATCCTCCATTGATCTCCATTCTACTGTTAAAAATTAAAGGGAACCTCCGTATGTTATTTTGATTTCCAGTTCATCTCTTTCAAAATTCCTGATCTCTCCGGGAGGAAGTTTTTTGAGTTTCATTTTACCTATTCTTGTTCTCTCAAGTTCGGTAACTTTATAACCCAAAGCAGAAGCCATCATACGGATCTCTCTTTTCATGCCCTCTCCAAGGGTTATTCTGACAAGGCTTTTATCAAAAGAACCGGGAATCCTTTCCAAATGCACAGGAATAACCTTTTTACCATTAAGGGAAATACCCCCTCGCCATTTTTCCAGATCCTTTGTATCCAGTGACCTGTCAAGTTTTACCCTGTATTCCTTTGTTATTCCGTATCTTGGATGGGTAAGGTAATTTGCAAAATCTCCATCATTAGTCAGTATTATCAGACCTGTACTATCTTTATCAAGTCTGCCGGCAGGGAAAAGTGACATTTGTCTGTATTTATGCGGTAATATTTCTATAATTGTCCTGTTATGCTGATCATCTACTGAACATACTACACCTGCAGGTTTATTTAAAACCAGGTAAACTTTTTTCTCGGGCCTTACAGATCTGCCTTCAACGGTTACGGTGTCATCCCTCTTCACCCTTAAAGCGGGATCTTCTGCTACCGAGCCATTAATTCTTACAACTCCAGAGGCAATTACAGATTCTACTTTTCTCCTTGAGCCGACTCCGCACATAGCAAGAAATCTGTTCAGCCTTACCTCACCATCTGTATTTTTGCGGTCTTCGTGACCAGGGATCAATCTTCAGTCCCTTCCCTTCCGTTATAATCGCTTCCAAATAGTTCCTCCAGCTCATCCATCGTAGGAAGATCCGATACAGCGTTGAGTCCGAAAAGCTCTAGAAATTTATCAGTTG
>CAZFJG010000049.1:0-11364 GCA_964519285.1 uncultured Synergistales bacterium
TTCCTTCCTCCATGAAAGTGACTATGTTGAAAAAGGTACAACCCTCAAGACCCTTGGTGTTAACGACCTTTCCATTGAAGAAATTATTAAGATTGTGTCCTGAGATCTTACAGTTAGATGAAAAATAAGGAGGTAAAAGGAATTATTATGAAAAATCAGAAATTTGCAGTTCTTGGCAGTGGAAATGGAGCAAGAGCCTGGTGCGCACAAATTGCCGCAAAAGGACATCCCGTAATGATGTGGGAACCACTTGAAGAAACTGACGACTATAAAAAGATCCGGGAAGAAAAGGAAATGTTCCTTGAAGGTGATATGAGCCTTGGCGGAAAGCTTGCTGGAGCTACAATGGATATAGCGGAGGCCATGGATGGAGCGGACTTCCTTCTTGTTATCGTACCTTCATTCGCCCACAAACCTATATTTGAAAAGATGATACCTCATCTCAAAGATGGCCAGAACATTATTGTGGTACCCGGAAACTTTGCTGGTTTAAGGCTGCGCCGAATGATGGAGCAGATGGGTGTAAAGAAGGATATTACCATATCTGAAACAGCATCTATGCCATATGCATGCAGAATAGACAAGTATAATACTGTCATGGTCTTCAAGAGGAAGTTCCAGATGAAGATGGGGACAAGTCCCAATACCAGAAATGCCGAGATGCTGGGTGTAATGAACGACATCTTTGAAGGTTATGTAGAGTATCTTCCAGCCAAAAATCTTCTCGAGATAGACTTTGAGAATATTAATTATACGCTTCACCCATTCCCTGTTCTTCTCAACTATGGAGAGATAGAGAAGAACGGCAAGTCCTACAGGCATTATATGGATGGTATTACTCCTGAAATATCAAAGAAAATGTGGAAGATGGATGAGGAAAGGCTGGCAATAGGTAAAAAACTTGGTGTGGACCTTCAGGACTGTCTTTCCCAGTTAAAGATGTACTATGGGCAGAATGACACTACTACCATTTATGACTTTGTACAAAGCGAAGATTCCCCCTATAAGGATCTGGTAGGGCAGAATATTATGGGTCGTTATATAGCAGAGGATGTACCTGGTGTCGTCGTACCGATCATGCTTCTCGCACAAAAGGCAGGTATGGATGCACCCATATCCAGGCTTGTGGCGGAACTATCATCACTTCTTCATGACAAGGATTACATCAATGGAGGAACGACTCTGGAATTGCTTGGGATCGACCACAAGAGCATAGATGAAATAATCGAAATGGTTTCCTGATCGGATCACTATTTATAAGTATATAAAGAGAGGTTAACTAAAAACGATCATGAAAGATCCAGTATTTGCAGTACTCGGAAGTGGAAATGGAGCAAGAGCCTGGTGTGCCCAGATCGCCGCTAAGGAATATCATGTGGTAATGTGGGAACCTCTTGAAGCAACAGAAGATTACCTGAAGATCCGGGAAGAAAAGGAAATGTTCCTTGAGGGAGATATGAGCCTTGGTGGCAGGCTTGCTGGAGCTACAATGGATATAGCGGAGGCCATGGATGGAGCGGATTATATCCTGGTCGTAGTCCCTTCTTTTGCTCATGAACCCATATTTCAGAAAATGATCCCTCATCTGAAGGATGGACAGAATATAGTCGTAGTACCTGGTAACTTTGCCGGATTCCGTCTTAAGAAGATGATGAAAGAGTCAGGTGTAAAGAGAGATATAACGATCTCCGAAATGACCACCATGCCATATGCCTGCCGTATCAGGAATTATAATACTGTAACGGTTTATAAGAAAAAATATGCTCTTGGCATGGGCACTTGTCCCAAAGAAAAAAATGCAGACATAATTGAAGTAATGAACGAAATATTTGCAGGTTATGTCGAATATCTTCCTGCCGGTAATCTTCTCGAGGTTGACCTGGATAACTGTAATTGTATAGTTCATCCTCTACCAGTTCTCCTGAACTATGGGGAAATAGAGAAAAATGGTAAGACCTACAGACATTATATCGACGGGATCACACCACTTATCTCTGAACAGATCATGAAAATGGATGAAGAAAGAGTCTCCATCGGCAAAAAACTTGGTCTTGATCTCACGCCATCCCTGACCCAGTCAAAAATGTTCTATGGCCAGAATGATTGCAAGACTATCTATGAATATGTTCACAGCCCGGAATCACCCTATTTTGATCTGGTTGGTCAGAGTGTTTTCAGCAGATACATAAAAGAAGATGTGCCGGGAATAGTTGTTCCCCTGATGCTTTTAGCCCATAAGGCAGGAATGAAAGCACCTCTCTGTGAGCTTGTGGTCACCCTCTCTTCCCAGCTTCACGGGATCGATTATGTTGAGAAAGGCACGAATCTTGAAACACTTGGGGTAGCAGATATGTCTGTAGAGGAAATAATCAGGATGGTTTCATAGAAAATACCAGAATTTTTCAAGGCCTGAAAATTCATCAATTTCAGAATGCCTCCGGGCATCTTTATAAAGATGCCCGGAGGCATTCTTTGCGAGACACCGTTACGTGGAGGTTGTCATATTATGGGTCTCAAAAAATCAAAATTCCCGCTTAGGATCAATAAAAATAATATATTGATATTCCTTGCCCTTTCTCTTCCCATATTATCATGGGGTTCAGCCTTTCCCAGTATAAGAGTTGCCCTGGGTGGTTATAGCCCGGTTCAGATCGCATTGATAAGATTTCTGACAGGTTCTTCCATGCTTGTCATTTATGGTCTTTACAGAAAGATGGGTTTACCGGATAGAAGGGATCTTCCCATGATCTTTTTTCTTGCTATAACTGGTATTGCGCTTTATCATATTCCGCTGAACATGGGTTCCAGGACTATAAATGCTGGTACAGTAAGTCTCCTTAATGCTACAGCTCCTGTTTTTACTGCAATCCTTTCAATGTTACTTATCAGGGAAAGACTGCAATTGAAAGGATGGATAGGTATTGGCACAAGTTTTACTGGAGCAGCTCTTTTAGCTCTAAATGGAGGAAATGGTGTCAGCATTGCTTTTGGAGCTTTCTGGGTTCTTTTTGCAGCCTTTTCAGAAAGTTTTTATTTTATATATCAGAAAGGTCTTGTAAAAAAATATGGTCCTGTAAATCTTACTACCTATGTTTTCATGGCAGGCACGCTTATTATGCTTCCCTTTTCTCAGGGACTGGTTTCGGCCGCAAAACAGGCACCCGTTGAAGCCACGGTTGCAGCCATATACATGGGTATTTTCCCCACTGCCATAGCCTATGTTCTTTGGGCCTATGATATGTCTCTTTTCCCAGCATCCAGGGTAGCAAGTCTTCTGTATCTTTCTCCGGTAATTTCTATAATTATAGGCTGGATCTGGCTGAAAGAAATCCCGAATCTTTTTATGCTTATTGGTGGAACCCTTGCTATAGCTGGAGTTTCTATAGTCCAATCCTCAAGAATCAAAACAAGAAAAAAGAAATAAATGCCTGTCAGGATATATTAGATTTAAACTGAATTCAAACTACAAAAAAATTGTTCTCTATAATTAATAGATTCAAACACGATCGGAAAATGCAGGAGAAAATGTTTTTTATAATAATTGCGAGAACTATTGTTTTACTAATCTCTTTTTCTGAGGTGTTGCTTAATTCATTCATAGTTCTATGTTATATTATTACAATTAGAAAAAGGGAGGAGTCGCTATGATTTTCGAACCCTTTCAACTGGGAAAAACAGAATTGAACAACAGGTTTGTAAGGTCCGCCACATGGGAAGGCCTCGGAACAGAGGAAGGTCTTTGCTCTCCGGAGCTGGTGGACATGATGAAGGAACTCGCTATCGGAGGAGTGGGCCTTATAATAAGTGGTCATCTATATGTTTCTCCAGAAGGTCAGGCCAGTCTCCGGCAGCTTGGAATCCATTCAGATGATGCAATAGCCGGTCTGAGAAAAATGACAGAGGCTGTGCACGAGGAAGGTGGCTTCATCGTTGCCCAGCTCGCACACGCAGGTTGTCACAGCTCTTTTAAGCTGACCGGGATAGAGACAATGGGACCTTCCGTTCCGTCAGAGAGAGATTCTTTCTCCTGCAGGGAAATGACCCTTGAGGATATCAGAAATACTGTCAAAGCTTTTGCGGAAGGTGCTAAAAGGGCAATGAAGGCTGGTTTTGACGGAGTCCAGATCCATGCAGCCCACGGTTATCTTTTAAGCCAGTTTCTCTCTGGCTACTACAACAGGCGTCAGGACGGATACGGAGGAAATGTGGAAAACAGGGCAAGGTTCCTCCTTGAAGTAACAAAAGAGGTAAGAAAAGCTGTCGGAGAAGATTATCCCATAATGGTCAAAATAAACTCCGATGATTATCTTGACGGAGGATTCTGTCCCGAAGAAATGCTCTCGGTTAGTATGATGCTTGAGAATGTCGGCATAGAGGCTATAGAGATGAGTGGAGGGACCAATAACGAGGGAAGCAGGTACAAGTTCAGTCGTACCGTAACCTTGCAGTCTGATGAAGACGAGGTCTATTACAGGGAGACGGCAGAGCGTTACAAGAAGGTCTGCAACGTCCCCCTTGTGCTGGTTGGAGGAATAAGGTCTTACGGAGTTGCTGACGAGCTCGTCTCTTCAGGTACTTGTGATCTTATCGCCATGTCCAGACCATTCATACGGGAGCCACACCTTGTCAATCGCTGGGGTTCGGGAGACACCAGGCCTGCAGCCTGCATTTCCTGCAATGCCTGTTTCAGGCCAGCCAGAAGGGGAGAGGGACTCTACTGTGTCGTTGAAGACTGCCTCAGAAAAAAAGGATAAGAGTTTTATAAATAAATACTTTGGGGTAAATCGGGGATAGTCTGTTATGAAAAAACTGTCCAATGATTATGTCAAACTTTTTTGCTTTCTAACATTTATCTTTCTCGCGATAGTGCTTTTTCGGTATATGGGAGGTTACGAAAAACTTCTGGCCCTGTTCAATGAGATAGAAAAGCTGGGTAAATGGGCTCCGCCGGCTTTTGTGGTTATCTATGTAGCAGCCGTTATAGTTTCTGTACCTGGCAGTGCCCTGACCGCTATGGCAGGTATGCTTTTCGGCCCGGTTCTGGGTGTGGTCTATGTCACCATCGCATCCACAATAGGTGCGGCCATAACCTTTCTCTTATCCCGTTATCTTCTCAGGGATCTTGTTCACAAAAAATTGTCCGGAAGACCATCTTTCCGGAAGATTGAAGATCTTACCGAAAGACACGGAGGACTTTTTGTTTCTCTGGTTAGACTAATACCAATTTTCCCTTTCAGCCTGGTCAACTATGGCTTTGGCCTTACAAGGGTACCTTTCGGGATATATGTGGTTTGTTCTGCCCTTTTCATGATTCCAGGTCACATTCTTTACGTAGCCGGCGGCGATGTCCTGAACGATGCCATGTTACAGGGCAGAATACCCTGGAAGCTTATGCTGCTCGCCGGGGCCATAGCATTTCTGTTTCTGGTTCTGGCAAAAAAGATACGGTCAAGTCTTTGATACTGCTTTTTTATTCTTTTCAGACCGGCATGCTTTCAAGCCAGAGATCAAGCTGTTTCTCGGCCTCAGGCAAAGCGAAATCCCTTAGAAAGCGCTCTATGGACGGCTCATTATAGTTTACCGAGCCGTCGGCATAAACATAATTTTTTGAAAGGACGCAGGATAGTTGTCCCTTTCCCTCTTCCCAGTCTTGCCCCTCAAGTATGGACTCAATTGTGCTGCTTTCCGTTACTGATCTCAGAGGCATGTCAAGTTCTGTCCCATATTTATTGCAGAGCTCTTTGTATTTGTCCAGGGCTACTCCGAGCTGGTTCAGTTTTATCCTTCCGTTGTGGGATTCCCTTTCTCCTGCGATAATTTTCGAAAAGCCGAATTTTCTGGCCAGGGGTATCCTCATGGTATGAAAATAAAGGTGGCATCCTATGCAGGGAGTGTAGAAACCGTAGTCCTTAAGGTTCTGGTAGCTGTATCTTCCACAAAGTTTCCACCAGAATGAAGGTGAGCCTGAGATTACCGGGTCGAGTACCGTAATTCCTTCAGGTGCCAGTTTTTCTTTCAATAAAGAGGCTGCTCGAAAGGTGGTATTGAGATCACCGAACTCTGTTCCAGTGTAATTTATAGAGGGTAGAAGCAGTCTTAGATCATTTTCCCTGGCACTGATAATTGCTGCAGCTATACTGTCCCTTCCTGCCGTTTCAACAATTGCGGCTTTTTCCTGGAGACAGTATGTATCCACAGCTTTCTGAGGGATCATCCAGCCTGGAAGATCAAAAACTATCTCCGGTTTAAAACTGAAGATCTCAAGTATTTCCTTTCTCATTCTGACCACCTCAGGGGTTCGCAGGATCCTGGCGTGTAGGGTTGGTCGAAGGGGGTGTCCATAAGACCTTTCAGTTTACCCTTGTCCATGAGATTAAGGATCATGTACATTATCTCGGAACCTCTCATGTTTCCCAGGGCTCCTGTAGAAGCTTCTATCTCGCTGAATTTTTCAACGTTATCCCTGCGTGAATATTTGCCGTGCATAACCAGGGGTACAGATTCACCTGAATGTATCATGGTGCCTACACTTGCAGTAGAGTGATCGGATGTTATTACAAAAAGGATATCCTCATCGGGAAGGATCTCTCTTACGGCAAATTCCAGGGCCTGGTCAAGTTCTTCAATGACCTTGATCTTACCTTGAGGATCTCTTTTGTGTGCTGCTTCGTCAGGAGCCTTGGTGTGTACGTATATGAAATTATGGTCTGTGGAGGTCTTTGCCATCTTGAGCCTTTTTAGAAGATCATCTCCGGGATTTTGGGTCTCTTCTGCTTTTATTACATCCATGCCCATCATGGAGCATAGCCCAGAATATATAGATCCTGAAGCTATGCATAAAGGATTCAGACCCCATTTGTCTTTAAAGGGGAGCAGGTCCACTTTCCTTCCAGGTCTCTGCAGTCCTGTCATGTTAAGGTCTGGGAGCCCTCTTTTGATACGATCTCGGTTAACAGGATGAGCTGAAAGGCGTTCATGTGCCCACAGGGCATAGGAGTTCAGGAAGTCGGCGGTATTTATGGCGAATTCATCGTGATCTTCCTTTGCAAGGGGCTTTATCTTTATAATAGGCCTTCCTTCAGCAATAGGGTTGGAATCAGTTATGGAAGGTGAGACCTTGCCACTCAGGGTAATTATCCCGCCTATTCCACCAGTCGGATGAAATCTCAGGGAAATGCCGGGTCTTTCAAAGGAAGCCACCTCTTTGTAAAGGGGTTCAAATTCTTCTGAAGTAATAGAGATCTTTTCTTTTCGGAGAACAAAGATGTTATTCTCCTTTTCAACGTGAAAAATTCTTGCAAGTATTGCTACAACGTCAGGACCCAGAGGTATCCCTTCACCTTTAGCCTCAATGTAACCTCTGCCCGGGAATTCTTTTTCGTCATAGCCAAATATGGAGAAATGGGCCATCTCGCTCGGAAGGGCAATTCCCTGGATTGACGCATGGTAGAGACCGTTCACTCCACTTGAGGCTATGGCGTCCAGGTTTGGCGTCCTGGCTGCCTGAAGAGGGGTCATTCCATTCAGCTCCAAAATTCCTTTGTCTCCGAGTCCATCGAGTATCAGAAGTATGCATCTCATAATAGAATTTTATAATGAAAGAACCCTTTTGGGGAAAGAAATTCAAAAAGGTTTTATTTAATACTACAATAAAAGGCAATAAAAACTGCTAAAAGCATGGGGAGACAACTTCCCTGGCTGGAATCTCATTAACGATTCCTGTTTCCGGAGAGCTGAATCCTATTCCGTCGAAGCAGACAGGAAGGGTCTTTCCTGTCCTTATCGCCCTTATAAGGTCTCTGGTAGTCCGTATGTCATCAGGGAAAAAAGTGGCAAACCTTCCGACCTCTTCGGGGGTATGGGCATCACTTCCACCTAACCCAGGAAGGCCAGTTGAATAGGAAGTCTCCAGGGCTATTCTGTTGAATTTCTGGGGAGTCCTTCCGTTCAGTACTTCTATACCAATTGGAAAGGGCATAGCTGAGATCCTGTCTCCAAGTCCCCTGCCTCCAGGTCTGAAAGGATGGGCACTTACCGCAGCTCCGCCTGCCTCTAAGACATCCTTCACAAGTTCTATTGCAGAGCCTGTCCTTTCAGGCATTGAGTTCAGACCGAAAACTAAAATATCTCCATCTGCTGTATTTATCTCAATACCGGCAAAAACCGGTATATCATATTGAGATGAAAGATCTTTGGCCCTTCCGTAGATGCCCATATTATCGTGGTCGGTAAAGCATATTCCGTCAAGTCCTATGGTTTTTGCCCTGATTATGGCCTGATGGATCGAAAGATTACTGTCTCCTCTCGAATACTCAGCACTGTGGACGTGTATATCAATGATCATTATTTTCAGCTCCAGCAATAACATCGAGTAATAAAAAATATAACGAATAATTATTCTACGGGCAAACATGTTATTTTGCAAGGTTTCCAAAAACTCTAACAATGTGATAAACTAACAATGTGTCACTTTAAAAAGATTAAACGCCAGGAGGGAAATCTCCATGAGTATGAAGTGGAAAGATGATATTACAGAACAGCTTGCTACAGCCTTTCTGAGTCTCGAGGACAAAGATGAAGTATACGCATTCCTTGAGGATATTGCTACCATAGGGGAGATAAGGGCTCTTGCCCAGAGACTTGAAGTGGCACGGCTTCTCGACAGCGGTTATACTTATCCACAGATAGCCCAGCAGACAGGAGCGAGTACTGCTACGATAAGCAGGGTCAAGAAGTTCCTTGAGTATGGTGCAGATGGTTACAGGACCGTGCTTGACAGGATCAGGAAATAATAAAAAACCGGCGCTCTTTCCCTTAAGAGCGCCGGTTCCTCGTAAGTTTCTAAGGTTTGTGTACCAGGACATCACATGGAGCGTGTCTTGCTACTTTAGCAGCTACACTACCTATAAAGAATTCTTCAAGATCTGACATTCCCCTGTGGCCAATCAGGATAATGTCGTGTTTCTCTTTTTCGGCCATTTTTACGATCTCTTTTGAAGGATCTCCTGTTTTAACGTAAAGGTTATGGGCAAGGGATGATCCTGTTTTATGCACTGCTTTTTTTATAACATCCAGCACATCCTGTTTTACCTTGTCGGTATCAAACCGGGCAGCAAACTCGCTGTGCAACGGTATTTCCTGGTCATGGTATTCCAGGACGTGTATAAAATCAATGGAGTCTAAGCCGGTTTTTCCGGCGTATTGAAAGGCAAACTCCACAACTTTGGTAGATGTGCTGCTCAGGTCAACAGCCACTAAAGCTTTTCTCAAGATCATTCTCCTTCCTGGTGTTTATATCCCGTCTATCCCTTGGGTCTGTGGACCAGAACATCACAAGGAGCATGCCTTACCACTTTGGCAGCCACGCTTCCGATAAAAAATCTCTCTACGTTGCTCAGTCCACGGTGTCCGATAAGTATCAGCTCATAATTTTTCTTCTCGGCTGTTTCGACGATCTCTGCGTAGGGAGTCCCCTCTGTCAGTATCAGCTGATAGGGTATATCGGATACTCCAGACTCTTTTACCCCCTCTTCTATAATGTCCATAATTTCTGACTTTACCTTTTCTTCATCCAGATGGGGAGCAAAATCCACGTAGCCTGGCACTGATATGTCCTTATAGGTCATCACATGGATAAAATCTACCTCATCGAGACTTACCTGGTGTGCGTATTTAAGTGAGTAGCTGATAAGGGACTTACTGATATCGCTTTGGTCTATAGCGACAAGAGCTTTTTTCATAACACTTCACCCCTTTTGCGTAATGCTATCTTAACTCTAAGACTAATTATATCATTTTTTTATAATATTTAAAACTCTTTCTGGGGGGGTATATTTGACATATAGGTAATTAGGTACTATTATACCAAAATAGTTCTTATGGAGGTGAAAAATTGAGCAGTTTTATCCATATTTCAGAAGCAGTGTCTTTAGCGATGCATGGTATGGGGATAATTGCATCTTCCGAGAGCAGGATCAGCGTAAGGGAAATAGCTTTCAGGACAAAAGCATCTGAAGCCCACCTTGCAAAGGTCTTTCAGAGACTTGTCAAATCGGGTCTTGTTAAGTCTACTCGCGGATCAAAAGGTGGTCTTGAACTTGCCAGATCTCCTTCGGATATAACCCTGTACGAGATATATTCGGTTCTTGAGGGACCCACAGAAAACTTAAATTGTCTTATGCCAGATATCCAATGCCCCTTTAAAAGCTGTATTTTCGGTGGTTTGCTGCATAAGTTGAACGAGGAACTGATTTACCATTTTAAGAATCATACCCTTGAGGATCTTATTAAGGGGAAAATGAACTAAAAGGAGAGATTGTTAATGAGAACAGAGAGACAGATAATCAAGATAGATGAGGAGAAATGCGACGGCTGTGGCAAGTGTGCTCAAGCATGCCACGAAGGGGCAATACAGATGATAGATGGAAAGGCACGGCTTGTGAGTGATTCCTATTGTGATGGACTTGGAGATTGTATTGGAGAATGTCCGAGAGGAGCCATAACCTTTGAGACAAGAATCGCCGAAGCCTATGATGAAGAGGCGGTGAAGGAACGAATGAGCAAAATAGCATCAGGCGAAAAGAGCCTGAAATCCGGCTGCCTCGGTTGTGCAGTAATGGATATGAGGGAGAATGATGGAAAAGCTGAACCTGACAAGGTCTCTGATGAAGAAAAACCTGTTGGGAAATTCAATAGCTGGAAGCTTACCAGCTGGCCTGTTCAGCTGAGGTTGCTGCCGGAAAACGCTCCTTTTCTAAAGGGGGCTGATCTCGTCCTGGGCGCAGATTGTACTGCTTTTGCCCGTGATGATTTCCAGTCTTCATTTTTGTCAAAACCTGGTACCGTGTGTGCCATTGGTTGTCCCAAACTCGATGACAGTCAGTATTACAGGAATAAGATGGCCAGGATCATAGATCTTAACGGTCCTGCCTCAATAACTGTGGTTTACATGGAGGTTCCCTGTTGTGGCGGAATGGTAAAGCTTGTTGAAGATGCAATAGAACTTGCCGGCAGGAACATTGATCTAAGGCTTGTTAAAACTGGTATTGATGGAGAAACAATTGATGATGAGACTATAAGATTTCGTTTTCAACAACAGACGAGATTGTAAACAGTCTGTTCCTGTCTTAAGAAAAAGATTTTCTATGGAGGTGTGTAAGTTGAGTGAGAAAAAAGATCTTAGAGGATATTCTTTCAAAGTTGATCAACTGGTGGATTACCAGGAAGATTCTGTAGTGAGCCGAACCCTTGTGGAAAATAATGCTGGAAGTATTACAATTTTTTCCTTTGACAGTGGACAGGCTCTGAGCGAGCATACTGCTCCCTACGAGGCTCTCGTTCAGGTAATAGAGGGTAAGGCAGTTA
>CAZFJG010000050.1:0-11294 GCA_964519285.1 uncultured Synergistales bacterium
AGGGCCTGGGAACATTTGACTTCAATTATAGCCACAGCTCCGGGATTTTCTGGAAGTATCTCTCTCCAGTACAGTGCCATCAAGGTGTCTCCCCAGACCACATCTCCTTTTTCATCAACAACTCCAATCCTGTCAGCGTCACCGTCGAATGCTATGCCTACATCGGCCTTTCTCTTTTTTACCTCTTCTATAAGGTCCACAAGATTTTCTCTTTTCAGAGGATCCGGATGATGATTTGGGAAATTTCCGTCTGGTTCGCAGAACAGGGGATAAACTTCGCATCCTATGTCGGTAAGGAATTGTTCAATGTAAACCCCGGCAGTTCCGTTTCCAGAATCAACGGCAACTTTGAGTTTTTTCGGACCAAGTTTGATCTTTGATGAGAGCATAGACATATATTCTTCTGAGATGTCCTTTTTTGTGCAGGACCCTGGCCTTTCAGCTTGATGGAATTCTCCTTTTTTTATTATCTCTAGAATTTCCTGTATCTGTTCACCGTAAATAGTGGATTTTCCACATGCGAGCTTCAGTCCGTTCATGTCCTTTGGATTGTGGCTCCCAGTGACCATAACACCTCCGTTAAGATCCAGATGGTAAAGGGCCCAGTAGAGAAGGGGTGAAGTAACAGTACCGATGTCAGTGACGTCAATGCCTGTGGATGTAAGGCCCTCGGTAATGTCCCTTTTGATCCTTTCAGTTGAAAATCTTACATCTCCTCCTAAGGCAATAGATCCAACACCCTCGTTGTACAGGTAAGTTCCGAAAGCTCTTCCTATTTTGATGACTGTATCACTTGATAGCTCTGTATCAGCTACACCTCTTATGTCATATTCTCTGAAAATATTGGATGGGACTGTCATGTTATTTCACTCCTATTCACGTAATATATGTTAAGATTTCAAGGTTATTATTGAGAGGAGAAGAATGTATGCAGGCTCTTACAGCTATTCTACCTATATTCATGATAATGCTCCTTGGCTGGTTTCTCAAGCTTAAAGGAATAATGGACGCAGATTTTATTTACAAGCTTAATTTTATAATATTCTGGGTCGCCATGCCTGCTCTGGTTTTCAGATTGATGATCAGGTGCGATATTTCATCCATTTCAGGATTTTCCCTTTTTACGGGTCTTTATTTAGCATTTATAGTGACACCTCTTGTTGCCTGGGTTTCCGGCATTGTGAGAAACAGGATTACAGGTTTTCCCAAAAAAAGAATACCTGTTTCGATCCTCTGTTCAATAAGGGCAAATAATGTGTTTATGGGACTGCCTGTAATAAGCCTGCTTTTTGGAGATCCGGGTCTGGAGATTTTGAGCATATATCTTGCCGTTGGGATGGTGGGTTATCATATAATGTCCATTGGAATTGCCCAGATAGCTCTTTCCGGGCGTTTATCCTTGAGATCTTTGATCTCAGCTGTTAAAAATCTTGTCAAAAATCCTATAATACTGGCAGTTGCTGCAGGAATAGCCTTTTCTCTTTCAGGATTATGCGAGATCCATTCCTCTCTTGACAAGGCCCTTTCCGTCCTTGCTGAAATGGCTAGTGGTCTGGCTCTTCTTACAATAGGGGCATCCTTTAATTCTGACAGACTCGCAGCAGCGTTGAAAGAAACCTGGTTCGATGCCTTTTTCAAGCTCGTTGTAACTCCTGCTCTTGTCTTGGTAGCTTTTATGTTCTGGCCAGTAGAAGGGCTTATGTTCAAGGTGGTTGTCCTGGTTTGCGGAATGCCTGTGGCCGTGAATTCTTTCTCTGTAGCACAGGGAATGGGAATGGATAGCAAGTATGCTTCTGAACTTATAACAACAAGCACGGTCCTTTCCATAGTTACTATCCCCTTGTGGGCCATTACACTGGGTATAGTATAAATATATCGCGTTCAGGATTATATTCTGTCCAGCATCATTATAACTGTTTCTGCTTACTCTCCTTCTGTGGCAAGGGCATCGAGAAGCGTCCTGTAAACTCTTGTAACGTGTGATTCCATTATTTCTGAGGCTGCTTTTGCGTTTCTTGAGAGGAGAGTTTCGTATACTCTCTGGTGTTCTTTCAGAAAGACCTCCTTGTCATCCAGAAGGGTATATATCCTCTGATGAGTGGCCATGATGAGGTTGAAGGTCATTTTTATGATACTAACGTATATAAAATTATGTGTGGCTTCTGCAAGGAGCAGGTGGAAAGAATAATCACATTCTGCTCTGTGTGCAAGTGATTCCACATCTTCTGCAGTTACGTTCAGCAGTTTCCTTATTCTTGCAAGATCACCAGCTGTTGCATGCTTTGCTGCTTCTGAAGCAATAAGAGGTTCCAGGGTTCTTCTGGCTTCCACAAGTTCCAGGATAGCTTCATCCTCAAGCTGAACCTTTGAGCTTATACATGAATTTTTCCTCGCTTTTCTGACAAAACGTCCTTTTCCGGGAATACTTTCAATTAGTCCCAGGGATTCAAGCACCTTGAAAGCTTCCCTTAGAGAACTACGGCTTACACCAAAATCTTCGATAAGTTTTCTTTCGGGGGGAAGTGGGTCCCCCTGTTCCAGGTCACCTCTGGCAATAAGCTGTTTTATCTGTTCTACCACGAGTTCGTATATCTTTGCCTGTCCTTCTGCAGATTCCATAATATGGTAACCTCCCGGTGATTCTTTCTGCTTCGTATTTCCACTGACTATTAATTATAAAAGAAAAGGGCAAAATTGACAGTACTTTGTGATTATGATAATATACAAAAGCTACTTGTGTAGCATATATGAAGCACGAAAGGGGTGTGTTCAGTACTGCCGGACAAGCAAGTAACGAAGAAAGAGAAAAAAGAACTTCTCCTTCAGGTTGAAAAACAACTTGACGAATTGATGAAATCGGGAGAAGACATTAATTTTCAGATATTGTCCAGAAAATTAGGTATAGCCAGGTCCACTCTTTATCGAAACACTTCTGTAAGGCAGATGGTTATCGCTGCCAGGGAAGACCGCAAAATCCCATCAGATATTCTTACAAGAATTCAGGAAAACAACAGGGAACTGGAAAATAGGGTTTTTAAGCTCGAAAAAAAAGTAATGGAGCTTGAGCGAAGTTTGGACAGTAACTGAACTCAAAAGTCAGTTTATTTTTACTACTACTGCATGTTTACCTTTTTCGATACCTCTTGATACTGTAGTAAAGTTTTCCAATTTACTGTATTCACGTCTGAAATTACCTAAGGCCCGATCTAAGTAAAAAACAGAACATAAGTTGAGACTTATTTATAAAATAAGGAGGATTTTTATGCACAAAAAAACTCTTTTTAACATGATGAAAAGATCCATAGTAGCAATATCAATGCTGAGTGTGATCCTGTTTTTCACAAATGTTGCTTTTGCTGCCCCTGTGGTTTTTGTAGATAACAGTTGGGACAGCATCCAGGTTCATAACAGAATAGCAGGGTTTATATTGGAAGAGGGTTTCGAAAAGGATGTGGAATATGTCTTTGCCGAGACAATGCCTGGTCTTCTTGGCCTTGAAAGAGGAGATGTTCATGTGCTAATGGAGGGTTGGGTAGACAATTACCTTGACTGGTGGAACGAAGCCCGGGAAAAAGAGGCAGTTTTCAACGTGGGCAAGATATTCCCAGATGCTCCCCAGGGCTGGTACGTTCCAGCTTACCTTGTAAATGGGGATCCTTCGAGAGACATTACCCCGTTGGCACCTGATCTTGAAAATGTCTTTGACCTGGAAAAATACTGGGAAGTTTTTGAGGATAAATCCAGTTCCGGAAAGGGGCGTCTTTACAACGGTCCTTCTGGATGGGTGGTTAACAGTATTAATATTGACAAGATAAAGGCCTATGAACTTGATGATGTCATAGAATCCTTCGATCCAGGTTCCCAATCAGCTCTTGCAGCTGCAATAGCCGGAGCCTACGAAAAAGGCGAACCTATTCTCGCTTATTATTGGGAGCCAACGGCAATAATGGGAAAATATGACATGATTAAGCTGGAAGAGCCGGCATACAGCGAAGACGTATGGAAGAAAAATCATGGATGTGCTCATGCCCCAGCTAATGTGCTTACTCTTCTCAATAAGGAATTTGCAGAGAAAAATCCAGATCTTAGAGAATTTTTTGTCAAGTACGAATCTTCACTTTCTCAGACTAACAAAGTCCTTGCATATATGAAAAACGAAGGAGCAGATGCAGAAGATACAGCCACATGGTTCCTGAAGGAATTTCCTGAAGCATGGAAAGCCTGGATTTCCGATGATGAAAGGATTGCCAGGATATCAGAAGCGCTTAGAAAATAATCGGGCAAATGGGAAAAGCAGGCCCTGATAATACTATCAGATCAGGGCCTGCTTTTTATGGAAGGAAATTTAAATGCTATTTCGACTATTGAAAACAGAGATATAAGAGAGGAAGAGTGCAAATGAGAGATATTATAAGAAAAAAGGTTAAGCAGGTATTGATCACAGGAGTTTTTTTGGCATTGATTTTTGCAACTGTGTCAACTGCAGAGGCACGCCCCGCTCAATTGGTGGATTTCAGCTGGGACAGTTCCCAGGTACATAACAGGATAGCAGGTTTTATTCTGGAAAATGGCTATGATATCGAGGTAGAAATAACTTTCGCTGAAACTATGCCTGGTCTTTTGGGTCTCGAGAGAGGCGATATCGATATAATGATGGAATGCTGGGTAGACAATTTCCATGAATGGTGGGAAAGTATCAAAGATACAGGAATAGTCCATAATTCAGGCCTTATTTTTACAGATGTGCCTCAGGGGTGGTACGTCCCGGACTATGTGATATATGGTGACGAAGAACGTGGGATAGAGCCAATGGCTCCAGATTTGGAAAGTGTTTTTGACCTCAAAAAATACTGGAAGCTTTTCGAGTCCAGGAACGATCCCGGGAAGGGCCGCCTCTATAACGGTCCGGTGGGATGGCTTGCCAACACTATAAATAGGAAAAAGCTCAAGACCTACCAGCTCGATGAGTATTTCGAGCCTTTTGATCCAGGTTCTGAAGCGGCGCTATCTGCGGCAATATCCTCAGCATACGAGAGAGGCGAACCTATTCTTGCATATGGTTGGGAACCAACTGCTATAATGGGACGATATGACATGATAATACTGAAGGAGCCTCCCTACGATAAGGTGATCTGGGAAAAAAATTATGGATGTGGGATCAAGAACATGATCGCTTATATCCTGGTAAATTCTGAATATGCAGAAGAGAATCCCGAGATAACATATATGCTTGACAGGTATACATCTACAATAGACCAGATGAACAATACCCTTGCTTATATGACCGAGAACAATGTGGGAACCGAAGAAGCTGCCATCTGGTTTTTGAGGGAATATCCGGAAGACTGGAGATCATGGGTTGCTGATGAGACAAAAATAGCAAAAATAGAGAAAGCATTGGAGGAAAAATAAACAATGGCCGGTGTGTTGGAAAAGACCAAAGAACCAGCTATAAGAATTGAAGATCTATGGAAAGTGTACGCAAAGAACGATCAGGATATTGACGTTGAAAACGAGGATCTTATTACTGAACTGGATAAATCCGAGGAATCTGTGGTAGCAGTCAGAGATCTGTCTCTGACTGTTGATCCAGGAAAGGTCTTTGTAGTAATGGGTCTTTCTGGAAGTGGCAAATCCACCCTTATAAGATGCATAATCAGGCTTATTAACCCCACAGCGGGCAAAATTGATATCTTTGGCCAGGACATCACTAAAATGGACAAGAAGTCTCTCACTCGGTTCAGAAGAGAGCAGGTAGCAATGGTATTTCAGCATTATGGACTTCTCCCTCACAGAACAGTACTTCAAAACGTTCTTTTTGGACTTAAAGTCAAAGGAGTTAATACCCTTGATAGTAAGGAGAGAGCAGAAGTAGCTCTGGAGAGAGTGGGGCTAACTGGATGGGAAAATTATTATCCCTCATCTCTAAGTGGAGGAATGAGACAACGTGTTGGTATTGCTCGTGCAATAGTTATGGACTCTCCGATCCTGTTAATGGACGAGCCCTTCAGCGGGCTTGATCCTTTAATACGCCGGGAAATGCAGGATGAACTGATACGTCTTCAGGAAGAAATGCACAAAACCATATTCTTTATCACCCATGATCTTGATGAGGCGATGAGACTTGGAGATAAAATGGCAGTTATGAAGAACGGAAACATAGTTCAGCAGGGTTCCCCGGAGGAGATCCTCTCAGATCCTGCAGATGAATATGTCGCAAGATTCGTGCAGGATATCAGAAAAAGGATCGAGCTTGCAGACAAACGGGATTCAAAAATAGAATCCTTAGATATCGGTAACAAAAAAGACAAATCTGAACAGGAAGGAAAGATAACTAATGTTTCCTGAGGTTCTGGAATTTCATGTAGCAGGTTATGTTAATGATTTTATAGACTGGCTGCTTCAAACGTATGCTCCAGTTTTTGACAGTATCTCTGACGGTATATTTACTGTTCTAAACACCGTCCATATGGTTATCTCCGCTATACCGTGGTGGGGTTATATAATCCTTATAGCTGTGCTGGCCTGGTTTGTTTCCAGAAAGATCCTTGGTACGATAGTTTTGGCTTTAATGCCGGTTATAATTGGGATGTTCGGTTTGTGGGATCTTGCTATAGACACTCTTGCTGTTATTTTCACTGCAGTGTTCTTTTCTCTGTTGATAGGTATACCTACAGGAATACTTATGGCAGAGGTAAAGGGAGTAAGAGGTTTTTTGAAACCAGTACTGGACGGAATGCAGACTATGCCAAGTTTTGTCTATCTAATACCTGCCATGATGCTGTTCGGTTTGGGTAAAGTCCCTGCTGTTATCGCGACACTTATATATTCTATGCCGCCTGTCATAAGACTAACTGATTTTGGTATAAGACAGGTTCCCAAGGCAACCCAGGAAGCGGCTCTGGCATATGGTTGTACGAAATGGCAGCTTCTTAAGGAAGTAAGGGTTCCTCTCGCGATGCCAAGTATAATGGCCGGAGTCAACCAGACTACAATGATGGCTCTTGCCATGGTCGTTATATGCTCAATGATCGGAGCAAGAGGACTCGGGCAGGAAGTACTCCTTTCCATAAACAGGATAGATGTCGGACATGGTTTTGAGTCAGGATTCAGCATAGTTATTCTTGCAATAGTTATAGACAGGCTCACCCAGGGTTTTGCCCGAAGATGGGATCCAAACAAAAAATAATAAAAAAGCCCCGACGATGTAGAATAGTCGGGGCTTTTCACTATTTATCATATGACTCCTTTAGGGGATAATTTTCATAAAACGAGGTGATTTTAGTGTCTTTTATGGTTCAGGTAGATTCAAACACGCCAATAAACCAGGAAAAACCAATCACAGGCAAGGAACTCCTCGAAAGATATGAATATGATCACAGGAAGAATATAGTTGCGTGGAGAGTGAACAATTACCTTCGACCTCTTGGGTGGGTTGTAGACACTGACTCTCATGTAGAATTTGTAGATACATCCACATTCGAAGGAATGGAAGTTTACAGAAGGTCCTTGAGCTTCCTCCTTGTCCTTGCCTGCAGAAGAGCTTTGAGCAGGGAAGTGATCATCAGGCATTCAATAAATGATGCATATTATTGGGAATTCGAAGATGTAGAGGTATCAGAAGAAAATATACAAGCCATAAGAGAGGCCCTTTCAGATCTCGTGAAAAGGGATCTTCCTATAGAAAGGGAAGTGCTTCCTCTTGATAAGGCTATGAAGACCATGGAAGTGCAGGGAATGCCTGAAACTGCCAATCTTTTTCGATGGAGCTCGGTTGATCCGGTTGAACTCTATAAATGTGACGGTATGTACGGTTTTTTTTATGCACCTCTGGCTCCTTCTACAGGCTATCTTCAGGTCTATGAGGTAAAAAGATTTCAGCCTGGCCTTGTCCTTCAGTTCCCTACGATCCACTTCCCTTCGAGAGTTCCGCCCTTCTCTGCTTCCAGAAAATTGTCCGAGGTTTTCCTTGAATACGGGGAATGGCTGAGAACACTTGGTCTTGGAACAATGGACAGTCTTCACGAAAGAGTAGTTTCGGGTAGTACTCTTGAGCTTGTCCTGATCTCTGAGGCTCTCCATACCCAGAGATTAAGTTTTCTGGCGGAAAAATGTTCCGGAAAGAATATCAGGCTTATATGTATAGCAGGGCCTTCTGGATCCGGGAAAACAACAATGGCTCAGCGTCTAAATATACAGTTGAAAGTTTGCGGGAAAAAACCTTTTCCTATTTCTCTTGACAATTTCTTCCTCGACAGGAAGGATACCCCTGTAGATGAAAATGGTCAGTACGATTTTGATACAATTGATGTTCTTGACCTGGAACTGCTGAATAGAACTCTCGACAACCTTTTTCTTGGGCAGAAGGTTACCCTGCCTGTCTTTGATTTTCTTGAAGGGGAGAAAAGGTCTGGAGAAACTGTCCAGCTTGACGATGAGCACGTAGTTATCCTTGAAGGAATTCATGGGTTGAATGAAAAGATATCAAGAAACGTTCCAAGGGAAATGAAATACAAGATATTCATATCTCCACTTACTGGTATTTCTCTTGACAGGCACAATAGAACAAGTACTACGGACAACAGATTGTTCAGACGGTTGATAAGGGATTATCGCACAAGAGGTCACTCAGCTGAGGATACATTGATACAATGGCCAGCAGTTATCAGGGGATCAATGAAGTATGTTTTTCCTTTCCAGGACGAGGCTGATGCTATGTTTAATTCTTCTCTACCCTATGAACTGGCAGTTTTAAAGAGTTACGTTGAACCTGTATTGCATACAGTACCAAGAAGTTCAAGGGTTCACGGTGAGGCTCGCAGGCTGTTGTCAATGCTGAGGTATATCCCAATAATTCCTTCTGAGTTAATACCTAACAATTCGGTACTCAGGGAGTTTATAGGAGGTAGCTGTTTTAATGCCTAAAAATGGTTTAAATTTGCTAACAGCATTACTGATCCTTTCCATTTATTTCTTCTTCTGCCAGGCAGGGCCATCCCTTGCAGAAAGTGATATTATAGCTCTTATGGAGGATCATCAGGAGGAACTATCCAGGTATATTGAAAATTTTCATAAAGAGTCGGTGGAATTCGATTCCGATTTTGTTCCACTTGATCCTGAAGGGATTTCATGGATATGTTTCAAAAAAGAACATATTTTTGCAGGTTATGACAGTAATACAGGAGTTTTCTTCTGTATGGCCCCATGTGCTACGGGAAGGAACTCCGGTCAGAAGCAAAAAGTAGGTGATATGAGAACTCCTGAAGGAAATTTCAAAGTACAGCAGATACAGGATTCCTCATGGTGGGAGCCTTATGTAGATAAACAAACAGGGGAGAAGACAGGTTACGGTCATTATTTTATTCGTATTGATACAGGAAAATGGAAAGGGATAGGGGTCCACGGTACAGACGAAGGGCACCTGCATGAAATAGGGACAAATGCGAGTCATGGTTGTATACGTTTACAGAACAACGACCTGAAAGAGGTTGTGAGTCATGTAGAAGTGGGACAACAGGTGATCATCCTGCCTTAACGTGTTTCAGGGAGGGCTTTTTTTGGGCGTTACAATTATAGATGTAGCCAGATATGCAGAGGTAAACAAGGCAACTGTCAGCCGGGCATTGAGGGGAGATCCAAGGATCTCTGCAGCTACGAGGCAAAGGGTCTGGGAGGCTGCAAAGGCACTTGGTTATGAACCTGACGCAGGAGCCAGAGCTTTGTCAGGCAGCAAGACTGGAATTGTGGCAGCAGTTTTCAGAGGACTCGATGAAAATTGGACTGGCAGATTCCTGGCTGGGCTTGAAAGGATAATGTCCAGATATAAAAAGGATCTAATTGTAAAAAGTACTGGTGGAAATCCCCGACAAAGTTCCAATATAATGAGAAGTCTGAGATCCAGAAGGGTAGAAGGAATTATCTGGCTTGATGAGCCTGATCCGGAAGAAAAAAGAAATGATATTCCCGTTGTTCATGTTAGTTATTCAAGCAGGGCATTCCTTTCTATAACCCTTGATACTAATTTTTTAATGTCAGAACTTGAAAGGCTTTCCCCCGGAGATAACTGGGCAATTGCGGTAACTCAGCCTGGAATATTCTGCATGATAAGGGATAGCCTTGCGTTGATTAAAGATTCAGACAAAGCCGGTATTAGCCTTTTAAATTACATTCCTGGTCCTGAAGAATTGGGAAATTCCTCCCTTCTCGTTTGTTCGGAAGAAATATTTTCTGTTTCCGAGAAGAGTTTCAGGCTGAATTTTCCTTTTTTTGAGATGGGTTCAATTGCTGGGAGATTGTATCTTAATGCTGTTTATTCACGAGGAGTTCGTCCTGCAACAGTGCTTGTAAAACCGATCATTTTCAGGACCTGATATACAGATATTCTTTCTTTGATCAGGTGTCGAAAAATCTTCCAAAGTAACAGATTAACTTGAGAAATAACGTATCAGGTAGATCTCAAGATTTAACCTTGGGTGCTATTTAAAGAGATTGTCATAAATGTTATAATTCTTCTTTGGCATGTTGTGATAATGATTATCAATTAGATTTTACATTTATATATTTAGGGAGGCTAAAAGAATGGTAATTGCAATTCCGTCAGAAGGCAAGGATATCTCTTCCAGAATGGCAGGAAGGTTTGCCAGGGCGCCTTTTTTTATCGTTTTTGACGAGGAAGGAAAGGTGTGCCAATGTATAGACAACAGTTCAACCTCCATGGCTCATGGAGCGGGAGGAAATGCTGTAAGGATCCTTGCGGAAAATAACATTGATTCTGTCATAGTTCCACAGGTTGGTCCAAACGCTGCTATGGCACTTAAAGCAGCCCAGATCAAGGTGTATGAAACTCCTTTGGATACGGTTTCAAACATAATGGATAAATATTTAAAGGGAGATCTGACACAGGTAAGTATATAACCAGGAGGTATTTTTATGGATAATAATCAGAATAAAGGAGCTTCTTCTGCCAATGCTCCTATAGTTAAAAGTAAAAAAGAGGGTATTAAAAAAGTTATAGCAGTAGGCAGCGGCAAAGGAGGAGTAGGTAAAAGTTCAATGGCTTCTCTCATAGCTGTTGCTCTTGCTAAAGACGGTTATAGTACGGGTATACTTGATGCAGATATCACTGGTCCTTCCATCCCTACATTGATGGGAGTCAAGGGACAGCTTTATGGAAAAGAGGGAGGTATAGTCCCTCTTGAGACTCAGGAACTCGGAATAAAGGTAATGTCAATAAATCTTCTCATGGAGGACCCATCAAAACCTGTTGTCTGGAGGGGTCCACTTATAGGTGGAAT